>CAYWME010000051.1:0-4921 GCA_964459585.1 uncultured archaeon
TTAGAGAATATTCTAGATGAGATTCTTGAGAATAGTTTGATGTTTGAATTATATGGTTTTTATATTCATTTACGCTTCTTTGTCCGTATGTTAAGTTCCAATTCATCCAACCTTCAGTCGAATGTGTTGGTGGTGATTTTACTTGGTAACTTGCAACACCATATTCGTTAATGCCAATGTATCCAATTACCCATGTTATTCTATTGTTTTCTAGGTCTACACTTGAAGAAATTAATTGAAGATTATCAGAAAGGTCTGGGTTTGCCGGAGTCCAGCCAGATGAAATACTTTCAGTTAAAGTTGTTAACTCCGTTGTTGCTGAACATCCTTTATTATGTATAACTAGTGCAGATTCAAACACTTTGTCTGGAGCAACATTCGTTGGTGTTTCTCTCACAATTTCTAGGATAGGTTGTATTCCGTTGTTTATTTCATAAGTTTTTACTTCGGTAAAGTTTAGGTCCAAGTATGGATAATAAGTAAAGATTGTTATGTTTACTGTGGCATTTTCCTCTATGGAGGAAGAGTTTATAGTAAAGTTTGTCAGAATTTCTCTAGATTTATAATCGTGATAATATCTATAGCTTGGATAAGCACTCCATCCTGATGGAGTTTGTATTGAAATGTTTATCTCTGCACTTTCATCCAATATTTTATCGATATGTATCTTAATTGTATCTGTCGTGTTTGGACACATGTAAGGAGGAACAAATATGTTTTCTATTGGCTCTATATAATCAAATTCTTCAATTCTATCATCCTTACCAGAAGTGTAGTTTAGTCTCGCCTTCCAATAATATATTTTTTCATCATAATTTGTCAGATTTATGTTATAAAAGTTAACTTTTGTTATACCATTTGTCACGGAGACTGATGTTTTGTTTGAGTAGTATACTTGATTTCCATCTGTCAAGTTTAGAGTCAAATTACCTGAATAGGATTGAGAGAATGGATTAAGAATTATCACAGTCAAATTAAAAACATTTCCATCTTCTGAATACCATTGAATGTCAGATATTTTAATCTTCTTAGAAAAATACCTGGTTCCATTCACATAATCTATAAATAATGAATTGTTTCCAGTGTTCTCTAGGTCTATGATACATTTTCCGTCTTCTATAAGTGCAAACGATTCGCCTATTAAATCAAAAGTTACTTCAGATACGTTATCGCTTACGTAAAATTCGCTGTAAACGTTTCTCCATTTGGTTCCATTCCATATTCTAATTCCTACCGATGTGGAATTGTTCGATTCCCAGTAGAACGATATTCTTGCTAATCTTGAATCCCCGGATGTACAATTAAACTTGAAATAAGCTCTTTTTCCTGGTAAAATTATTGCTTCGATGCTTCCATTATCATAATCATTTCCTATCTGTGTGTTTAAGGAGCAAACTTCATTCACTATACTACTTTCATTACTAGCTTCAATCGGACAAGATAGATTTTGGAATTCATACAGAATTATGTTGGATGATATGTTAGCATTATATAGGTTGATTGGCGGTATTTCATCGCTCGTATTTGCCGTGATATTTATTTGATAATTTGAAGATTGTTGAGTAATCTGAGTTGCGTTTATATCCCACCTAACAGGAACAAAAATTTCCTGGCCTATACCAGCGTTTATTTTTCCAAGATATTGATTTACGGATGGTGTAACATCCCACTGAGATGGAACATGAATCGTAGCATTTGTATTTGTTGCGTTCCTATCCTTAACGCTTAAAGTTGCCTTTATTCTAAACAAATTATACTGGAACGTCTCTGTTGGAGAATAAATCTGAGTTATATTGAACTCTGGACATTTTATATCTAAATATACAGTGAAGTTTTCAGAATATGTTTGTTTGTAGCAAGAATCGGCTGAACTTATGGAAACTCTCCATTTTTGATATCCTGGATCGTACTTACAGCTTCCATAAAAATTATAATTGAAATATCCAGAAGAATTCGTAGATACATCCGTAGCTTCAGACAACCATATGTCCGAATTGTTTAGTGTAACATACAAGTTCATTTTAGCTGTTGGTGTGGATATGTTCTTAGATGCATCTACATCATATACTCTCAAAACAAACTTAGATGGAGTTGTTTTAGTAACAGTTGTATCATTTCCTTCTATATACAGAATACTTACATCGTCTTTTTCTATCGTGAAAGAATTAGATGATTTATAATCGTCTGGATATATCGTTTCTACTGAATTTCCTTCTGTGTCTGTTGCGTTGAATTTGAAATACCAAGTTCCTATATCTGAACACTGATAAGTTTCATTCCAATAGACTATCTGATTTACTGGATTAACCAATGTTTTTGAAGTACCGATTGGATTCCAAGGACCATCGGGGGAAGTTGATCGCCATGCATAAACAGTTACATTATCCGATTCGTCACTTACATTAACTGTAAAATTGAAGTTCTTCGACCATCCATCAGAATCTGGAGTAACATCAGCATCTTCTAAAGTTGGGATAACTTTCAAATAGAAAGCGTTTTCTTTTATGAATGAATCGTTCACATGATAGCCTTTCTCGACTATTATCGTTACATTATACCAACCAGCACTTGCCACACTTGAGTCCCATGTACAGTTGTACCAACCAGTTCCCTCATCGTTTGCATATCCAGATGCTGGGCATCTATACCAACTGTTTCCAGAAGTTATATTAAAGTAAACATTAGCACCGGTTACGTTGTTTAAACAATCGTCTGTAATGTTTCCTCTTAAAAGGATGGAATCTCCTTTTGTGAAATTTATAGTTCCGTTCGGTTGATCTAAGTATGTGGTTAAACTCCCTACTATTTTTATGGAAAATGTAGATGATGTGTTATCATACCATCCTTGGCTATTAGTCACATTATAAACCCATGATTGTAATCCTGCTTCGTAGCTACAGTTAGGGTTGAATTGTTTATAATAATGAGTTGAGTTTACTGATTCGTATTCCTCTCTCCATGTCGACCCATTCGTTATCCATAGATGTACCTCATTAGTCGGTATATATGTTGTATAACTCTGATTGTCATAATCATAAATTCTCACAGAAAGTTCAACTGTCTGAGTTCCAGACCTTAAAATTTCTTTACCATCCCCACTAGCATGCTCTATGTTTATCGTGTCTTTCGTAACTGTATGTGAATTTATAGAAGTTTCAGCCTTGTTATTATGATCATCTGTTGCGTTGAATTTGAAATACCAAGTTGTTATATTATCGAGTTGGTATGGCACTTGGAAAGTTATTTGTTTTTCTTGAACTGTGTTCGTTACAGTTTGTTGATCGATTAACCTCCATTCATTGTTTGTTTGAGACGAATTCAACCAAAAATAAACAGTTACCGTATCGTTATCTTCGTCTGTGACGTTAACTCTATAATAATAAGGAGATGCACCCCAACCGCTCCATCCTGTAGAACTTTCTACTAATGGATTTGTAAGAGATGGTGATGAACTCAAATAAAAGCTCGTTGTATCTGTACCACTATTATAGTAGCTTTCATTCACATAGAAAATTACAGTATACCAACCAACCGAACTGCCTGTAGAATCCCATGTACAGTTGTACCAACCATTTCCTTCTTCTTGAGCAAAACATTGAGCTGTACTACCCGTGTCATCATTTGTTATATTAAAATAAACTGTAGTTAAACTGGTTACGTTGTTTAAACAATCGTCTGTAATGTTTCCTCTTAAAAGGATGGAATCTCCTTTTGTGAAATTTACACCTATCGGTTGATCAATCTTGGGAATTAAGTCTCCTATTACATTAACAACAAGTTTTGTTCCTATAGTCGAATTGTCTGTATAGTATGGTGAATTTGTTACGTTAACCCTCCATTCATAAGTACCTGGTGAATATTCACAAGTTGGATTGAAGTCTCTCCAGTAATCTGTGGTGTTCGCATCTTCCTCTAATGGATTAGAAATCCATTCACTACCATTGTTTACGTAGAATGTAATCTCGTTCAAAGTTATGTTTGGTATGCCTGGTTGTGTTTCGTTTAGGACATTTCTATCCAAAATAATGTCCCAAACTTTAGTAGATAGTCTTGTGGTTCCAGAACTTCTGTTAACGTTTGTATTGTTACCTCCAAAATATTTCAACTCGATCGGCTCTCTTGTTATGTTAAAAACAATTGGAGTTAATGTACTGTTGATATATCCACTTAAAGAACTTGCATTAAACCTAAACTGCCATTCTCCAATATTTTCCCAGGTTAAATTCTTGCTGTAAACAATGTATTCATTGACTGGATATTGTCCCTGCCAAGTTTCCTCATTCCACCAATCACTTGTTTTGTTTTTCATCCATAAGTATACTGTTGTAATTGTATTGTCTGGGTTTGTAACGTTTACTGTAAAGTTGAATGAGCTCTTACCCCATGGTTGATTACCAGACGGTATTTTTTGTTGATTTTCTAACAGTATTTTGCTTCTTAAGAAGAATGCGTTCACTTGAGTTGTGATTCCAGGATTATAATTAGATTTAGATGAATACATCGTTATGTTATACCAACCATATGGTTTTCCGCTCGAATCCCATTGACATTGATATTCACTACCTACTAGAGTCGCAGTACAAGTATAAGTATTTGCACCATTCGTCAAATTGAAATATACTTCACTCATGTCTGTTATCGCATTGTTACAATCGTCTGTAACGTTTCCTCTTAAAAGGATGGAATCTCCTACAGTAAAGTTCTGATTCCCAGTTAGCTGTAATATCGAATTATAAAGGTCTCCTATCAATATGAAAGGTATTGAATTGCTTGGTTTAGGTCTAGTTAAATTATCTTTATAGTAATTCGAACCGGTTATTCCACCGTACCAATAGTTTTGGCCTAAATAGAAATAATCTTGACACCAATCCGTTGTAGTAAATGTATAAACAATATACCCAGAAGAGTTTATTGGTGGATT
>CAYWME010000052.1:0-4905 GCA_964459585.1 uncultured archaeon
AAGAAAACCTCCCATCAAATTAAGTAAAATAATTTCATTGATTTTTCAGTGGTCGATATATCTGGTTTTTATTCAGTCTGCTGTGGAAGTTCTAGGAATAGAATCTTTAGTCTTGTTTTTCAATGGTATTTTAGCGTTCATACCAGGTCTAGTTAAAGCTATTTTGGTTGTTGTGGTAGGATATATAATAGGAGAATATGTTAAGAATCAGATATTGAGTCTTAAACTTGATTTTTCAGAGTTTCTATCAAACACAATATTTTTCTTAATAATTTATGTTTCAATAGCATTAGCATTACCACTAATAGGAATTGATCCATTTATAGTTAATGCTATACTTTTGATAATATTGGGATCTATTGGGTTTGGATTCGGTTTGGCAATTGGACTAGGGTTAAAAGATGTAATTGCTGAATTTGCAAAAAAGAAAGTTAAAAAAATGAAAAAATCTAGATAGATGGTTCTAAGATTACAACTTGAGATTCTCTGACCAATTCTTTGAATTTTTCTGCATCTGATTTGTCTCCAACAATTTTTCCATAGTGAATTGGAATTGCCACATTCGGTTTAAAAGCATTAACGGCTTCTGCAGCTTCGCTCGCGTTCATCGTATATGTACCACCAACTGGCACTAAGGCAATATCTATGTTCTTTAAGTTTCTCATTTCAGGGATAAAATCGGTGTCACCCGCATGATATATTCTAACTCCGTCTATTTCGATGACATAACCTACCCAATTACTAGCTTTTGTATGAAACTTTTTGTTCAAATTGTAAGCAGGTATTGTTTCTATTTTAATTCCATCTACTTCTTTTCTCTCGTTTGGAACCACTGGTATTATTTTAAAATCTCTTAACTTTACTATACAATCTTCTGTTGCGATTATCTTTGTATCTTCTTTAACTAATTTTTTTATGTTGTCTACAGCACAATGGTCATAATGTTCGTGAGTGACAAATATGAAGTCCGCTTTTTCTGGATTTTCTGGGATAACAAAAGGATCTATGTAGATTGTTTTCTTATTTTTGATCTTAAGAGAGGCGTGTCCAAGCCATTCTATTTTAACTTCCTTATACTCAAACACGTTCATAAAATAAATAGAGAATTAATGAGATATAAACTTTCAGTTTATTTTTTCAAAAGAATTGCATTTATAACTCCATCCTGGCCTGGTCTTGACACAACTTTAGCCAAACCAACTTCTGTTTTAATTACAGCACCTTTTGTAATTATGTTGCTCCTAACTAATTGGGGGTTTGCTGGATTTTCAACTACACTTTCTATTTTAGCTTTTTTTGTTATTTTTGTTTCTGGATCAAACACATTAGCGAATTGAGTAGAAATGACTCTTATTTTAGTTCCACCACCTTTTGTTCGAATTTTTTTCCTTTTTTCTTCGCCAATTTTTGTTAAAGTTGGTTCTCTGCCTAACTCTCTTTTTCTTTTTTTCCTATGTAACTTTATTTTCCCGCCTGTGACTTTTCTTCCTTTCTCCCCATGCCAAATTGCCATAAAAAGTGTTAAGTGGATTAAAGGTATAAATGTTTTTCTCAAACCTTATTTTACTATTACATCTATTAGCTTTTTTCCTGGAAATTTTAAGGCCAGATATTTATCTTCGGGCTGACAATAAAGAACGTGAATAAGAGGCTTTTTATTTCTTTTGTTTGATTGAAGTACATACAAAAGTAAAGAAGCTCTAATATCTGCATCTGAATAACAAGACAGCGATGGATTACATTCATTATATTTGTTTTTTAATTCACATCTTCTTATGGGGTGTGAATGTAAAACACCTATCCGTTCATATAATTTTAATTTTTCTTTGTGTTTTTTTTCAATTTTCTTGACTTTTAAGTTATCTTTGGGTAAAATCTTTAAACAATTACC
This sequence comes from uncultured archaeon, assembly GCA_964459585.1. Classification (GTDB taxonomy): domain Archaea; phylum Aenigmatarchaeota; class Aenigmatarchaeia; order CG10238-14; family EX4484-224; genus EX4484-224. The sequence goes on from CAYWME010000052.1 coordinate 1,892, forward strand.
ATCTTTTTTAACATCGTACAAACTATCCTCTAACATAAAACTTGAATCCTTAATTGTAGCATGTGATAAGAAAAGCCAATCCTTAATTATTATATTTTTTTCTTTATTATCAATCTCACCAAACAAAATAAATTTTACTTCAACTTTTTTTGATGTTTCTTTTTCATATTGATTTAATTTTTCTTTGACTTCATTGTCTAATTCTTTTGGTAAAATAACTTTTTCCATGGATTAAAACAAAAAATTAAAATATTTAAAGTTGCTGTAAGTTAATAATAATCATTAAAAGTGGAAAAATGAACGAAAGACCAATAGATGCACTTGATAAAGCAAAAGGAAAAAAAATAATAGTCAAATTAAAAAACGGCGAAGAAATCATCGGAACTTTGATTGCATTGGACTTACATTTGAACATTTGGTTAGACGATGCAGAAATCCAAAGAGAAAATGGAAAAATGAGAGTTAATAGAATTTTAATAAGAGGAGATACAGTCGTTTACGCATCACCAGAAGTTTAACAGGAAAATACCATGACAAAAGGAACTCCGTCGATGGGAAAAAGAAATAAGGTTTTACACATAAGATGTAGACGCTGTGGAAGGACATCTTATAGAATTGATAAAAAATATTGCTCTCATTGTGGGTTTGGTAAAACAAAAAAGAGAAGAAAATATAATTGGGCTAGAAAAAAGAAATAAATTATGATCGAGATAAAACCAGAGGGTATATGTCCTTACTGCGGAAAAGAAGTGTATTATCATTTAAAAGAACACTTACTCATTTGTAGATTGGAAAAAGGAAGAGATTAATTTTAAAAAATAGAAGTTTTAAATGATTTAAAAGGGCCCGTAGCTCAGCATGGTAGAGCAGCGGAAGCGGTTGTACCGCTGCTGAAGCTTTTAGGCTGACCATGCTAAAAGCTTTGATTACGAGATGAAAGCGAAGATACCCGTTGGTCGTGGGTTCAAATCCCACCGGGCCCAATCTTTACAATAATTTTTTCCATATACCAAGCATCTCTCTTACCAACCCATTTTTTAATATGACCAATAACTCTAAATCCAAAATCTTCATTTATGTGTTTGATTTTTTCATTAGTTGCATGACAAACAATTCTTTTATATCCCATTTTTCTCACTTCTTCTATCAAAATTTTTTTCAACATTTTACCAATTCCCCTACCCTGATATTCAGGTAAAACAGCTGTTGATTCTATGTAAAAACTATCATTTTTTCTATAATGAGGATCAAAATCTAAGAAAGTATACCAATCCAATGAAGCCCCAATCGTATAAGCAAATATTTTATTATTATTTTTATCAACTACTACCAAACAAATCGATTTATCGTTTTCAAAAGTCTCTCTTAAATCGTCTTCATTTTGTCTAACATCTTTCTCAAACGCAGAGTTTTCTATTTTCATTATTTGTTCTTTAATTTTTTCCCAACCTTTTGGTTCAACTCTATGAATTTCATACAATTCATTTTCGGTTAATTTCATACAAACGACCCTTTACTTTTCCTTCTGGTAATTCCCAATCACCAAACACTTCCAAGTAATGTTCTCCATCTTTTGCATAATCATAAGGTATTTCTTGCTTTCCTATTCTACTAATATTAATTTCCACATCTTTTCCTTCAAGTTTCTCGTTGAATTTTTTCGGGGTATTATTATAAACACTGGTATTATAAATCACATACTTTATTCCCAAATTTTCAGCAACTTTTTCAATATCTTTTTTCACCAATTCATAATTCTTCTCCAACCAATTCCTAAATGCCCTTCCACCTTCTACGCTATCAACCACTAATATTGGTTCCTTTTTCTCTTTATACAAACCAATATAAGCTATAACAATCCCATCCAATTCACCTTCCTCTCTTACAGCTTCTACTTCTTTTCCTTCCTTAAACTCATCAACAAAAGCATAACCAATGGTCAAAACCCTTGGATCTAATTGATATAAAACACTTCCATACTTGTTATCTCCAAATGGCAATAAAGCACAGCATATAGTACTTTGATTCGAATAAAGCATAGTAACATGCTTTCCATAAAATCCAACCAAATAATTTCCAACTATTTTTCCTTTTTTCAGACCTTTAACTGCTTGAACTAAATCATGTAAAGCTTCTCTACTCCTACTCTGTTTCTTTAACGAGCGAGAATATTTTTCCAATTTTTCCAAAGCTTTATCTAAATTTCCATCATTGTAAAGTTTAAACAACTCAGACCTAAGCTTTTTGTTGCTTTGAACAGCTCCCCAAGCTGTTTTAATTTTGTTCTCATTAGCTATTTCTGAAATGATTTTTACTGCATTTTCCATATTTTCTTTTCTTTGAGATATTAAAGCTAAAACAAGATTTTCAGCGGCTTTTCTATAACTTAATTTTATATTACCAATTTCTTTTCCATCCTTTTTGTAACACCAAGCATCCCCTTTTAGTTTTTCTACATCTATTCCATATTTTTTCATATCTTTTAGAATTTCTTTGATTTCTGAATCATCCCAATATTTATCTTCAACCAACAACTTCAATAGTTTTTTAAAGGACTTCCTACCTTTATTTGGTTCCAACTCTTTAAAACTCATAGCTGTATTTATCAATTCATTTGGAGTTAAACTAGAAAGATCAATCTCAAACTTTTTGTTAATTTCTTTTTTTAATTTTTCTTCAAAATTTTTAGTAGTTGGTTTTATTCCAAAAGCTTTGCCGATAGCAATCCTGTAAACACCATCTAACTTATATTTTTCTATTAAGTCTAAATATTCAACCATTTCATCGGAAGAAATATTTGCTCTGGTTATTGCTCTAGAAATTTTCTTACTAGCTAACAATTTTGCAACTTTTTTCACAATTTCTCCATCTCTTGTTTTAATAGCAACATTTCCAATCTTCCAAACAACCTCTCCAGCAACCTCAGGTACATCTTTATAAACTTTTAACGCCTCCATAACGTTTCTATTCGAATACATTTCACTAACAAACCTAACAATTTCTCCATTTTCTGT
>CAYWME010000053.1:0-4858 GCA_964459585.1 uncultured archaeon
AATTTTTGCAAGCTCATCTTCTTTATCTTCCAGAGTCAATTTTATGATATCTTTAAAAGTTATGCCAGTTTTTTTCATAAAGGGAATCGAAATAGCCCACCTCTTATAAGCTGAACCAAAAGCAACGCTTCCATCAGCAACATTTACTAACCATTTATCCTTAAACTCGTCATCAACATACTTCACAATCAGTTCGTTTACATTTTTTATTATTTCTTCAAATCTTTTTTGCATCATTTCTGGAGTTAACTTAAGTTCTCTAATCAATCTATCAATCTTATTTATAAACAAAACAGGTTTCACTCTTTCTCTCAATGCTTGCCTGAAAACAGTTTCGGTTTGTGGCATTATCCCTTCCACACCACATACAAGCACAATCGTTCCGTCTACAGCTCTCATCGCTCTTGTTACGTCACCACCAAAATCAACGTGTCCAGGAGTATCAACCAAGTTTATTAAATAATCCTTTCCTTCATATTCGTGAACCATGCTAACGTTTGCTCCATAGATAGTTAATTCTCGTTTTCTTTCTTGTTCATCAAACCAAGTATACATAACTTTTCCGGCCATCTCTTCTGCAAGCATACCAGCGCCTGCCATCAAATTATCAGTCAAAGTCGTTTTTCCATGGTGAACATGTGAAGAAGTAGCAACGTTTCTAATCCTATTCGGATCTTTCATCACTTCCATTACTCTTTCTACCATTGACTTCTTTACCATACTTAATACCCATTTTTTTGTAAGTTCAAACTAATAAACTTATCTTGCAGCTTCCGCTTCTTTTTCAATCCTTTCTTTTTCTCTTATGGCATCGCTTTTTGATGGATTGTTTTCATAAGCTCCAATTATTTCGTTTGCTAAAGCTTCAGCTATTTTCATTTTTTTTCCAAAAGATTTCCTGTATGCTGCTTGAACTATGTATCTCAAAGCCAAATCAACTCTTCTTTGCGGACTTGTTACAACAGCTCTTCTTACAATTATTCCTCCGACTTGATAACTTGCAATTTCTTCTCGAATAGCTGCATTCTCGATAGCTTTGACAAAAACTTCAATAGGGTTTTTTCCAGTTCTTTTTTCGATTATTTCAAAAGCTTTTTTAACAATTTTATATTTTGTTTCATAATGACCTGTGTCTCTTGCTGAACTTATTACGTGTTTTTTTCCCTTGTGCCCAGGAACCATGAGTTTTGTGATAAGTCTTTCAACTATATTCGTTTTTGATTTATGAAATTGTTTTTTGCTAAATCTTCCTCTCGTTTTTGGTAGCAAAACATTTGATAGCGTAATGTATTTGACTAATCCAGGGTCATTTACTTTTATGCCTTCTATATCCCATTTATCAAAAATTTTGATCTTCATAATCTTCACCTACTTGGTTTTTGTTTTTTACCTTTCAACAACTCTGTCAATGATACACCGTTTACCTTTATAACTTTATATCCTATTCCAGCCATCGTTCCTATAGAACCAGAACCAGAACCACCAAGTCTTTCAATAATAACCTCATCGTGTTCGTCAATAAGATCAATAGCGTGGTTTCCAGGAACAAAAGCTGTAACTTGAGCATTGTTTTTTATCAACTGAACTCTTACACATTTTATTAGACCGGCCGACGGTCTTTTTTGTTCAACTGCTCTCTTTTCTATAACAATTCCTTTTGCTTGTGGCGCACCCTCCAATGGATCTTTCTTCCAAAGTTTTAATTTTTTTCTTTTATAATCTGCCTTACTCCATCTAAACTTTTTCCTTTTTTTCCTCAATTGTCTAGCGCTAAATTCTCCCATCATTTCACCTTATTATAACTTCTGATATGTCATGGTTTCTATTTAAAATCTTTTTCAAGATTTTTAAGTTCCTCCCATCTCTACCTATCACAATTGGCCTATCGTTTCTATCAACTCTTATTATTACAATTTTTTTGCCAGAATTTTCAACAACATCAACGCTAAGAGCATTCGGAACTATATTCTTAACAAATTTTTTAACATCTTCAGAATATTCGAAAACCTTTATTTTTCTTTTCAAAATCTTTTCAATGTTTTTTATCTTAATTCCATTTCGACCAATTGCAATTTTTGCTTGATTTTTGTTTACAATAAAAAATACCGAATTTGAATTTTCATCTAATATACAATCTTTAACAACAGTTCCAGATAAATTTTCAAACAAATTCATCAATCGTATTGTTTCTGTATCGAAAGCCAAACTCATGTTAACCCTTTATTGTTATCACTGTTACTGGAAATGGTTTTCCGCAAACAACTCCAAGTTCTTTACTAGTACCATCAAATACATTAATTTTTATTTTGTTGAGTTTTGCGTTGTACTCAATTTCTTTTTTCCAGCTCTCAGGAATATTTTTTGACATTATAATTTCTTTTACTTTACCTAACTTTATTAATTTTAAAGATTTTCGATAACCGAGAGTAGCTTTTTTTTCTTTTATCGCTTTTTTTATCTTTTTCTCTAACATACTTAAAACAAATATAATTAAACTTTAAAAACTTTTAATCTGTATCACTTTTTCTCTCTTTTTAGTTTAGCTATTAGTTCTACCATCCCTGTACCTACTGGTGCAACTTTTCCTATCATAACATTTTCAAATATTCCTGTGAAATCTTCAACCTCTCCTCTTATCGAAGCTCTAACTAAATGTTTAATTGTTTCTTCGAACAAAGCTCTCGATAAAACAGATTTCTTTCTGCCTGCTATTCCGTATCTTCCAATAGGAAGAACCTTACCATAAAATGTCATAACATCTGCAACCAACATAACATGTCTTATATCAACATCTAACCCTTGTTCTTGCAAAGTTTTCATCGCTTCTCTTATTATCAAATTTCTAGCAGCTTCTATTCCAAGTACTCTTTGTGTTTCGTGTATATCATTTGTATAGGTTCTCCTTACATCAACTTCTGGGAATTTGAGGATTTTTTCTAAGTTAGAACCAATTGTATTTATTATCCAAAACCCACCCTCCTTTCTAACTATCGCATTTTCAATTTCTTTTATTCCATCAACAACCATATCAAGAATTTTGTATTTAATTTTTTCCAAATCTTTTATGGAAACTTCTTTTTTCGGTACAATTCTTACAAAGTTTTGGAACTCTCTCGCTTTGAGATCTTTCGAATTTTCAAATAATTTAGCTAAAGTCGACAATCTTCTTCTATCTTTAGGATAAAGATCTATAGACATTTTATCGACGTTCAAAGAAACCTTATCAATTATATCGACAACTCTTTTTCGTATGATTTCTTCTGCCAAGTTCTTCGCATTTTCCATTGTATTGTATTCTCTTTTCAGATATATTGTCATCATAGGAGTTTCCAATTGTTTTTTTGCATCAAAAATTTCCATTAATCTTGGTAAACCATAAGTTACTTTAATTCCTGCAGCACCAGCAAAGTGATAAGTTCTCATCGTCATTTGTGTTGCTGGCTCTGAAATACTTTGTGCAGCAAGTATTCCTATTGCTTCTCCAGGCTCAAACCTAGAATTTAAATAAACTCTTTTAACTTCTCTAATAAGCTTTTTCTTTTTCTCTTCCGAGAGCTTCATCGCTTTAGCTACTTCTTCTATTTCATTCATTATTTTTTTCGGTAATTCAATTTCATCCAAATAATCTTTTTGCGATTGACCAGACATCTATACCACCTTTTTGTATTTTCGACGGATCTAAACCATCTTCTCCGGGCACAAATTGAATAATTTTTTTGGCGGCATTTCTTACTGTGCCATCATATTCGACTTTCAAATCTTCTAAAGCACCAATTAATCTTCTCTCCATATATCCGGAATGTCTTGTTTTCAAACCTTTATCCATCAAACTCTCTCTTGAGTTCATAGCATCGAAGAAAAATTCAAACGGAGTTAAGCCATCTTTAAACCCGTGTTTTACAAAACCTTTAACTTCCAAACTTATATCTCCAGGTCTAAAATGTGGGAAAGTTCTTTGATAATATCCTCTTTCAATTCTTTCACCCATAATCATTTCTTGGCCAACCATAGCTGCAGTCTGTACTAAATTTACTATGTCTCCCCTTGAACCACTTTTTGCCATGACTAAAGTTGGAGAATCCTTCACATAATCAACAATTATTTTTTGAGCTTCTGTTAGAGTGTTTCTCAAAACAATTTTTATTGCATGTTCCAAGCTTTCTTTTGGTGTTCGACCAGCCAAAACTCTTAGCTTACCTTCCTTAAATTCTTCAATCAATTTGTTTACGTCTCTGTTTGCTTTCTTAACGATATCCTCTATCTTGTGTTTAGCTTCTTTTGGCAAGTCTTGGTCAGATATGCTTATCGAAAAACCATCCATCATCAAGACTTCAATCGAGAGTCTTGTAATTTTTTCCAAGAAATCCATCGCAAATTTTTGTCCATACTCTTTTTCTATTTTATCTATTATTTTTCCACTTTCAGCAGCTATCCCAGTTTTATCAACAACACCTTTTATCAATTTTCCGTTTTCTATTACAACTTCTTCACCACTTTTATTTTTGAAAGTTATTGAAAAGTCTTTTGGTAGGAACAAACTAAATATCTCTTTTCCACTCATCTTTTTCTTTTTTGGAATTTCAATTTCTCTATCAACAGATCTTATCAACCTAACAAAATCCTTTCTTTCTAAAACAACATCGTCTCTTGTCAAAAGATATATACCAGAAATATGGTCAATTCTCCCACCAATTATAGGACCAGAAAATCTTGGACTTCTTATGTTTTTATGAACAGCCATCAAAATTTCAGCTTCGGCCCTTGCTTCTTCTGTTTGAGGTACATGAAGATTCATTTCATCCCCATCAAAATCAGCGTTATAAGGAGGACATACACTCAAATGAAGTCTGAAGGTTTT
>CAYWME010000054.1:0-4775 GCA_964459585.1 uncultured archaeon
TTACTTTTAGAGGTTACTTCTATCTTAAGATATACAACTATGTTGATTTCCAAAAACTGTTGCTTGTCACTTCTATCTAAAAATAGAAGTAGTGACTGTTTAACCTTGATTAGACACCAAAAGTATATGGTTTCAGTTAGTTCTATTTTAAGATAGAAAACCTGCAAAATAGGGATTAAGGAAGTTGTATGAAAAATGGTGTCCACTCAGTGGACAGAAATCAATCAATAAATTTGCCGACTATATAAGCCCACGAATTGGAATAAGAAGGTCGCAAATTCATTACTATTTAGCCCTTCTTGGACTTACTCCAGAAAACTTGCAAAGAAAAGATGTAGACCCGATTGATATAGCACAAGGATTGAGAAAACTCAAAGAAATGTTGCGTGACGCAACAATGGAAGAATTAGGAAAACGAGTTGGATTGGATAGAACTAATGTGTGGCGATACCTTTCACTTCTCGGACTTACTCCAGAATTGCAGGAAATGGTTTCGGAAGGAAAATTAACAATTTCTCCTAGTTTATTACTAGTATAATGTGAGAGCGCGAGCAAATTTCTATAAATCAACGTATTCTTGCCGATGGTGGAAACTTCTTTAGTAACTTTTTGTTCATCACTAGGTAATTTTTGTTACCAATCCTTACTATAGGAATATCAAACGAGGCAGAAATAGAGAGCAAATATCTGTTTGCTGTTGGCATTGAAACTCCTAGAATTGAAGCAATTGCTTGAGAATCCACTAAATCCAATTCTTTCTTGAGTATTGTTTGTAACACAAAGTGCATCTTTCTATTATAATCCTCATTCTTTTTATCCCTCTTTATTTTCATTTTTCACCACCTCTTAACACAATTTCCTTAGTTTTTTGACCAAAATTTCTAATTTCCAAAATTCCATCTTTCTTTAATTCATTAATTACCCTTTTTAGATCCCAACATGTAACATAAAATCCCAATTTTGATATAATCGTTCTCCTAAATGTCAAAAAATTAACAATTGCTTTACCATTTCTTTGCCTTAGATAATCAACTATGAATTTCTTTATCTTTCCAATTTCTTTTTCGGAAAGTCTATCATACTTTTTAACCCAAACCATTTTCCTGTTAACTGTCCTAAACAAAATTTCCCTAACCATTTTCCATCTCCCTCTTACAATCATCGCATAAATGATTTCCCTCTTCATCTCTCCATCTAAGTTCTTTCATCTCTCCACAATAAGAACATCTTCCATAGTAAGGCTCTATGAAAACAAATTTTTTCTTAGGTAGTTGTGTGGTTTGTGGTATCATAGTATCATTTTTTGATACCATAGATTGTTCAGCAGTATCAGAATTTGATACCATGATACTGCTACCCTTATAACTACCTCTTAAAATTTTTACGAACTGAATTCCTTTTCTCGTTAGTTGGACTCCTTTAGGGCTTGTTTTAATCAAATTATACTTTCTCAAAACTTCATAATCTCTCTTAATCGTTGGGACAGAAACTCCTAATTGCGAAGCCAAATCTGGACTCTTTTTAACTCCTAATTCTAAAGCTTTCAAAATTTGAATATGTCTCTCTTCCAACTCACTAATTATCCGCTCAAACTCATTTGGCTTAAGCTCTCTTTCATCCCTTGTAGCAATCACATAGCTGTCATATTCAATTCTCTGGATCATTTCCATCAAGAAATTGTAAGCTTCCTCAACATGCTCTTCTTTTACTTCAACATACCCTTTTTCCTCAATAAAGGAATGTTTTAAACATGCAAAAGCTACTGAAATTCTTGTTAAAACGTCTCTAATTCCCCTATGGATTAAAGGATAAGGACTCTTTGAAAATTCCAATAATTTTTCAGTATATTGGATTATTCTCTCCTTAGCATTTTCTGAATATCTAATATTTTCGGGTTCCAACGACCATACCCACAAAACATGTTTTCTGAAAATATCATCAGGGATTGGTCTTTCCTTAGGTTTTGCTTTAGCTATTTCTTCATCACTTACATCATCTTCACAAAATGGAATAACAAAATCCCATCTTGTTAAATCTGCAGGTCTATGGAATGGTCTTGAGTTTTTCAAAGCCAAGATTTTGTAAGTGAACGAGTTCATATTTTCTGGCTCAGGTGGATTTAATGTTGCTATGATCCTAACTCTCGCTAATCTTTCTCCACTAACACTTCTCGTTACTTTAACAATTTCTTGCTCTAAAGCTTCCCTTAATTCACCAATTTCATCAGCTGGAAATCTTTGTAATCCATCAATAAACAAAAATTTCCTGTCATTCATTGGCAAAGTCCCCCAAATTATTGTTTTTTTATCAGAGTCAATCGTGTAAGTTAACCCAGCTCTTGAACTCATTTCAGCAAAAATCATTTCTCCAAGCTTATAATGAGCAAATGTTACATCTTTTCCAGTTTCTGATTTTCCTGTTTTCGTATCTCCAATCCAAATTCCTCTTAGGCAACCTCTTATTAATCTTGAGTTGAAAATATCGTAAATACGATAAGGAGAATGTAAAGTCAATAATAAGGAAAGTTTTTCAAAACTTCTTCCTACGATATGAGGAGCAATTTGATTTTCTTTAATTTCTTCCAAGTTGTTATTTCCAAAATACTGTCTAAATTTCTCGTGATCCTCCTTTGTAATTTTCAAGTTAGCAAACTCTTCCTCAGCTGGTTTAATTTTGTAAGCAATTATCTCAATTTCATTAGTTGAAGGATTTTTGACAACATATCCATAAATTTTGGCTCTTTTAATATCCTGAGGAATCCCAAAATAGTAAACTTTCCAAACTTTAGTAGCTAACTTCCTGTATTCCTCTTCGCTCTTAACATCAACATTTTCTGGTAATTCCTTAACAAACAAAATGGAATAATCTATAGTTTCTTCGTTACTCAGTTCAATAAATGGTTTATGAACCCCATCATTAGAAATACAATCGTTATCCCAGTCATGAGGAATATCCTCAACTCTTAACTTCTTTAACAAAACCTTATGGGCAAACACAAAATTATCCTCATTTTTCAAATCAATTTCTTTTAAAGTATTGCCACATTTTCTGCATTTAACCAAAATTTTTCTTTCAATTGCTTTTCCAACAATATCTCCAATTAACAATGCCTCAAACCTAACCTTTCTTCCAATTAAGTTAGCCGATAATTGAGAAAGTTTTATTGGTTTACTCAATACATTAATCTTCCTTTCATCGCATGCATACTTAATCTCAACCAATTCCCAATCTTCAAATTCTCTTTTCAAAGCTTCTTCAATTTGCTCATCTTCTAATCCACTTTGCTTTAACTCTTTAACAAATCTCTCATATTGCTCCAACAACAAATTCAAATCCCACTCATCAATTGGTCTATTTTCAGTCATTTTTTCAACACCTCTTTTCCGATTTTCTCCCAATCAATCTTGATACCATGATAAGGAACAAAAACAATTAGACCCAACTCTTGCCAAACCTTTATGAACTTTTTTGCGGTTTCTTTGTCTGCTAACTTCCTTTGGGCGAACCACCAAAATAAATAGCCGAAGGGTATTAGTTTATTACCGCGATAATACCATGGTAGACTTTTGACAAATTGTGTAAAGACATATCTGGCAAATTCATTGCTTATATTTTCGCCTTTATTACCTAGAAATTCCCAAATTTCTTTGGATACCATCTTCCCCCTCATTTTTCTTCACCTCATCAATCCAACTTTTGAGTAATTGAAGCAGATCCCTCATTTTCTACACCTACCTTTTCCAGATAGTTCAAGAGAAGTCGTCTAATGACTTCTGATTGAGAAACTTGGTGTTTTTTTGCAATTTCCTTTAATTTCTCGTCTAATGGTTTGCTGAGCACTATATTTCGCCTGACCCATTCAACTTTTCGTCTCATGTTTTCACCAATTATTAATTAATAATGGTTCTATAAAAAGAACTAGTTCTGAACTAGTTCTGAAGCAAATAATCTATAGTTGTATAACTGCTTACAACTGTAGATTTTGTGTAATATTTAAATACTTAAATACACAATAATTCTATTATGAGAACTAAAGTTGAAATCAAGAATCTGAGCGAAGAAGAAAAGGAAGTTATCAGGATTTTATCAGATGGAAAACCAAGAGGATTTAACGAACTTTTCAAAGAATTATCAAGAAGGAACATTATAAGAGGGAGAGAAAGATACTGGAAAACGATTAAAGACATGGAAAAGCGCGGAATAATAGTAAGAGCTATTGATGTAACTCATAAGAAAAGAAAATTAATTATTCTCTCGGATATTGTGAATTTTGTATTAGATATAGCAAGGGGTATTAGTATGGTTGCTGAAGGTTATGCAATATGGTTTAATGCAGATGCTAAGAGGTTAAAGATGAGTAAGGAAGAAATTATAAATTTTCATGCAAGATTGTGTAAATTGTTAGGAGAGTATACCTCGCGAGTTTTACTTTTACCCTTCTCTAGTATTGGATACATTTCTGATCCCAAGCTACGAAACTGGGCAATAGAAGAAATAGTGAGAAGTTATATTGCTGGAATGACAAAACTTAGCCAAACACTTAATAAATATGTGCCTCTTAAAGAACGATTAAAACTTCTACAAGAACAATTCAAAAAAACACTAGAGGAATCCAAAGAAATGATAGAAAAAACGAAGGAATTGATGAAAGAGAAGAAAGTGGATAAAGAAGAACTTAAGAAAATGAGAAGAAAATGGTGGGAAATAAACCGTCGGTTAGATGCCCCCGGCGGGATTTGAACCCGCGACCTTCGCCTTAGGAGGGCGCCGCTCTA
>CAYWME010000055.1:0-4535 GCA_964459585.1 uncultured archaeon
TTAGGAAACCCTGTCCCTTAGTGGGTTCCTGGGTTCAAATCCCAGCCCCTGCATTTAAGACTAGTTGAGTTTAAAAGTAGCTTTTTCACTTATTGTTTCAAGTATTTTATCAACATCTTCTTTTCTGAATAAAAGAACCACTTGCAACTCTATAGGCTTGGGAAGTATGTGTAAAACTGCCCTAAACATTAACACATAAATTTTTTCCTTGTATACAGGTCCAAGATCAAAATCTTCTATTGCTCTTACAGGATTGGTGGATAATATTGGTTTTTCCCAGCTGATGGCTTCGCCAAATAACTTTACTAAAGAAGAAATATAATAACCACTTAAAATATAACCAAGCTCGCAAATTACAGGGATATTTTCATCACTTAAAGCTTCATAATATCCGATCTTTTTATGCATAATTATTTCAATCAAATTTAGCATATTTTTAAGAGAAGAGGATATTAAAACTATTCCTTTTACACTGTCCTTTAACTTCATGTATACTAATGTTGTACTCGGCTCTCTAGAGTTTATTATTTTAGGTAAATCGTTCAAGATTGTTATTTTAAGAGAAGTACACTTTATTTTTACCTCTCTTTCCATCATTTCTGACAAGGCTTGAACTACCTCGTTTGTGCAAGCATTCCACATATTATTTAATAAATTTAATCCATACTTTGGAATTTTCATAAATAAAAGAAAAAGTTTTCAATAAATAAATGTATCTATTCCACTAACTTTTTTACTCTTCTTATTAAATCTTTGTTGTCAAAGGGTTTAGTTATATAATCAGCAACTTTTAACTTTTCCATATTAACTTTACTGGCTTTAGAATATCTCACCACAGTAAGAAAGGCAACTTTCAAATCTTTAGTTTTAGGATTCTTTCTTATTTTCTCTAAGACCTCTCTTCCGGTCATTCTTGGCATCATCACATCTAAAAGAATCAAATCTGGCCTAACTTTTTTTAACTTTTCTAAACACTCTTCACCAGAAGAAGCTGTAACGACTTCAAAACCTTCCTGCTCTAAAAGCGTTTTTACAAGCTCTAACAAATTCTCCTCGTCATCCACAACCATTATTTTTTTAGGCATAAAACTCTTAATTATATTTTTCAATATAATTTTATAAATTTAATTAAATGCGATGCTTCCTTTATTTAGATCCACGCTTCTTAGGTTTAATGGGTATAGTAAAGTAAAAAGTAGTACCTTTTCCAACTTTACTCTCGAACCAAATTTTACCTCCTAAAACTTCTACCAAAGCTTTACACACAGATAAACCAAGTCCAGAACCTTTCATTTTTCTTGTATAAGGAGATTCCACTTGGAAGAATCTTGTAAATATTTTACTCTGGGCTTTTTTTGGAATTCCTATGCCAGTATCAGCTACACTAAATTCTACATAATCACCAACTTTTTTACAACCTATTTTAATTCCACCTTTTTCTGTGAATTTTATGGAATTATGTACTAGGTTTATAAGTATCTCTCTCAATTTTTCTTTATCCGTTTTAATCTTAGGTAACTTTCCATCGATTTCAACTTCAAGCTTTAGACCTTTTTCTTTAGTTTTTTCAACCATTTGCTCTTTTATATTATTGAGTAATTCTGGAATGTTTACTTCTTCTATCGTAATTTTTAAAGTTCCTAAATCAAACCTTGAAAGTTCAAGAACGTTCGTCACGAGATTACTTAACCGTATGGTTTCTTCTTCTATTATTTTTAAAAATTTCTTCCTTTTTTCCGGGTTTCTTGCTATTCTTTCGTCTTGCAATAGTTGAGAAAAACCATGAAGTGCAGTTAATGGAGTTTTTAACTCATGCGCAGCTATAGAAATAAACCTATCTTTTTCTATATCTAGTTTTTTAAGTTCTTTAAAGCTTTTTTTCAATTTTCTTTGAGCTTCTCTTAATTTTTTGTTCGTCTCCTCTAAATCCTCTGCAAGATTCATTAACGCAACTTTCGTTTTTTCCAGTTCTTGAACTTTTTTGTTCAATTCTCTGGTTCTTTCTCTTACTTTTCTTTCTAATTCTTTGCTATAACTCCTCATTTTTTCTTCATATTTTTCTAAAGAGGCTGTCATTTTGTTGAAAGATTTAGCCAGCTCTCCAAGCTCGTCCTTGCTTCCAACCTTAACTCTAATATGGAAATTTCCCTTCGCAATTTGTGTAGTTTTTTTAATCATTCTTTCTAATGGTTTAGTAATACTCGAAGAAGTTATATAAGAAAAAACAAATCCTGTCATACCTAAGAAAACGATCATAGATACTATTGCTATCAATGCCCTTATATAGAATGTTTCAAAACTTTTTTGCAATAGTAGTATTTTGATTTCAGATTTTTGATGTAAAGTATCGATTTTAGAGATTAGACCAAATTCTAAAAGAGAATCGAGCTTTATTTTTTTCCCTTGTAGTGTTTCTATATCTGTGGGATTTTGTTGGTAGTATGAAACTACATAGTCTACAAAATTGTTGTAAGAAACTAGCGAAGTTCTTATCTCTTCGATTAGTTTTATATCTTCAACAGACATATTTTCAATAGAAGAAATAAGCTGGATGTTTTCTTCTTTTAAATTTTTTATGGTTTGAAGATATACTTTGTTACCCGTGTTCATGTATTTTTCTAGGTCTATTCTAGAATTCAAAAGGTTTGTTTTCAAATCATTTATTAGACCCGAAAGTACTATTTGTTCCCCTATAATTTCTTTGGTATGTATTGACATTCTTCGTAACAAGTAAAGGTTGGTTAAAGAAATTATAATCATTAAGATAACGAAGAAAAATGAAAAAAAGATTAATCTATTCTTTATACTCCACTTCATTTTACCATCTATTCAATTCTTAGCCAGTAAAATTCTTCGTCAGAACCTTGCACAGGACAGTAATTTAATCCTTTAACTTTTGGACTCCAAACATGAAAATCAGGGGTACTTACTCCAAAAATGTTTGGAGCATCTTCAACTATTATCTCTTGAGCTCGATTATAAAGTTCTTTTCTTTTGCTTTCATTTAAGGTACTTCTTGCATCTTCTAAAATTTTGTCTAGGGTAGAGTTACTATAATGTCCTGGATTGGACCATTCACCTACTGTAGATGAGTGATAACCAAACCAAAGATAATTATCAGGATCAGGGAAAGCAGCGGCTGAATAAAGTGGAAATAGTGAAGGAGATTTTTTCGGGTCTTTGAACAAGGCTACAGCATCTGTCCAACTCATTGGTATTATGTTAACTGTAATGTTAAGTTCAGCTAACTGTTTTTTGATTAACAAACCAACTTCTCTTTCTTCTTCTAACCCTGCAACGTAAACGTAATCCAATACGAATCCTCCATTTGGCCAGGGAGATTTTGCCAACTCTTCTTTAGCTCTCGTCATGTTGAACCTATAAACTTTCAAATTTGGATTTATCCATTCAGAATTTGTGGGCAATGGACCTCTAAGCAGCTTAGCTCTACCTATCCAAATATTCTCTAAGGCATCGTAATCAAAGGCATATGATATGGCTTTCCTTACATGCTTATTCGAAGTAGGACCATATTTGTTGTTCATTTTGATTTCAAATGTATTCATAGCTGGTTCGTCTGTTATCACAAACCCATATACATCTCTAAGCAAAATTTGGTCAGAAGGAGTAACCCAATCAATCATATGTACTTCTCCGTTCTTTAGAGCTTCTATTCTTTGAGATGCATCTCTTATTACTTTTCTGGTAAAGCCAGAAAGTTTGCCTTCCTTTGGCCAGCCTCTCCAGTAATTTTCAAAAGCTTCAAATTCATATACTTCTCCAGGAACAAATTTTTTAAGTATAAAGGGTCCAGAACCTGCTTCGTGTTCAGCCAACCAACTTTGTCCATAATCATCGCCTTTATGCTCTTCTACAATTTTTGGGTTGACTATAAACAACCATGGTATTACCTTTAAAAAAGGGACATAAGGTTTTAGAAGTTTTATTCTAATAGTATAATTATCAGGAGTTTCTATACCTTTTTCATCAACAATACCTTTGAATAAGAAAGCTGGTCCTTTACCGATTTTTAAAAGTCTTTCAAGCGAATATTTAACAGCTTCAGAAGTTACTGGAGTACCATCATGGAAGTATGCGTCTTTTCTTAGCTTGAAAGTCCATACTTTTCCATCTTTACTTACATTATAACTTTCGGCTAACCATGGTATAAGCTTAGGTGGGTTGTCCACATATCTGTATAAACTATCATATAAATTTTTATGTGTACTACTTATAGCTTCATCAAAGCCTACAGCTGGATCAATAGTATACAAATCTACAGCAGTACCCATGATCAAAAATCTTTCCAGAGTTTTATTCTCGGATTTTATCTTTTCTTTCGTTAAGAAACCAGAAAAATTTAAAAAAAGAAGAATTCCGATGAGGGTTATTACTGAACTCAAAAAAATTATTTTTTTCATACTTATTTACCTTTTAATAATTTAATTTCTTCTTCCAATTTTTTGATCTTCTCCTTCAACTCTTTCATCTTGAGTTCTCTTCCAATACATAAATTTCTCATTATTTCCAGTTCT
>CAYWME010000056.1:0-4468 GCA_964459585.1 uncultured archaeon
AATCTTTGATAGCATGATACTTAGTTATTCTGTTGGAATAAAAAGATTCTTGATCTAAAAACGAAAAATTTAAATATATGCATATGCACATAAATAATAATGTGCAATTTCACAAAATTTAGGAGGTGATGTTGATGCCATGGGGTTGGGGTTGGAGATGGAGAAGAGGATGGAATTGGTCAGCGAAAGGAAGAGGATTTGGTTATGGATGGTTTGGAAGATGTAGAATGTTTCCGTGGTTGCCAAGAGGTTGGAGATGGATAAGATATAATCCAATAGATTGGGATTGGAATCCACCTTTAACTTCGCAAGCTAAAACAGAAACTCAGGTATCCAAACAACTTTTAGAAGAAGATATCCAATATCTTGAAAATGAATTAAAATACTTAAAGGAAGAAGAACGTGCCATAAAACAAGAAATCGAAAATATTAAGAAACTATTAGAAAACAAAAAGTAATTGCCTTAAGAAAATATATTTTAAAGATTCAATAGAATAATTACAATGACAAAGATAATTTTGATAACTTCTGGAAAGGGCGGTACAGGGAAAACAACCCTTTCTTGTAATCTTGCATATGCTCTAAGTGAATTAAATAAAAAAGTGTTCGTTATAGACACGAATTTGACTACTCCAAATGTTGGCTTTCAGTTTGGCTTTTCTCTTGTGAACTCATCTTTGCATGACTTTTTATCTGGAAGGCAAACCCTCGAAAATGTCATATATACTCATAAGTCAGGTGTAAAAGTTCTGCCGGGAAGCCTGAGATTAGAAGATATAAACGATGTCGATGGAGAGAAACTTTTGGAAGCCATTATAAGATTGCTTCCAGTAGCTGACTACATAATTTTGGATGGAGCGGCAGGAATAGGGAGAGAGACTCTAAACGCTCTAAACATATGTAATGATGTTATAATTGTCACAAACCCTGAACTGCCAGCGGTAATTGATAGTTTAAGAGTGATAGAAGTAGCCAAAAAACTCAAAAAAAATATAATTGGAGTGGTTGTTAACAGGGTAGGTGCTAGAAAGTCTGAATTGCCTTTATACGAGATTCAAAATATATTAGGAGAGAAAATAATTGGAACGATTCCAGAAGACAAAAACGTTGGAATGAGTATAGATAAAAGAAAAATTTTAATGGAATATGCTCCTTATTCTCCAGCAGCTACGGAAATAAGAAAAATAGCTTATTCGTTCGAGGGCAAGACATATAAGTTTATTCCACAAAGCTTATTCTATAAAATAAGAAAATTTTTGGGGTTTTGAATGGAAGTTAAAAAAATAAAATTTGATGCTTGGGAGGTTTCTACGATAGTTTTAGCAATTCTGTTTGTTATAATTTTAATGAGAGGTGGAATTACAGGAAGGGCTTCGGAATTATCACCACAGCAAGCAACCGACAAAGCTATTGAATGGATTTCTAACTTTTTCCAATCAAGAGGTCAAAATGTTGAAGTCACTTTAGTAGATGTTAAGGATGTTGGAAGTGTATATCAATTCACTATAAGATTAACTGGCTCTCAAGGAAGTCAAGAAGCAACTTACTTTGTTTCCAAAGATGGAAAATACTTCTTCCCCCAAGGCATACTCACTACTCAACAAATCCAAGCACAAATACAACAACCACAAACTCCCCAAATCCCAAAAAGAGATAAGCCAGATGTCAAGCTATTTGTGATGTCGTATTGTCCTTTTGGTTTGCAGGCAGAGAAAGCTATGCTACCTGTGATGAAACTATTAGGTGATAAAGCAGATATTTTAGTTCATTTTGTTTATTACGCAATGCATGGCAAGAAAGAGATTGATGAGAATTTGAGGCAATATTGCATACAGAAAAATCAAAAAGACAAATATTATGATTACTTGTTATGTTTCGTTCAAAGTGGTGACTATGAAAAATGTTTAAGTGAAACAAACATAGACCAAAATAAACTTCAATCTTGTATAGACCAAACAGACAAACAATATAAGATTTATGAAAACTATAACAATCAGAACACTTGGTATAATGGAAGGTTTCCAAGATTTGATGTAGAGTTAGATTTAAATCAACGATATGGTATAAGAGGTTCACCAACAATCGTTATAAATGATAAAGTTGTTCAATTAACTAGATCTCCAGAAGCCTTTAAACAAGCTATTTGTTCAGCTTTCAACAATCCACCTGAAGAATGTAATCAAGAATTGTCAACAGCACAAGCGGCTCCTGGAATAGGTCCATTAGAGGAAACGTCTTCAACATCCGGAAGTTGCAGTTAAATTATTCAACTCTTATTTTTGGGCAGATTTCATTCAATGGACATTCATTGCACAGTGGTTTTTTCGGTTTACAAACAGTTTGGCCAAACGCTACAAATATTTTGTTATATCTCTTTTTTAATTTCCTAGGAACTATCTCGTCTAAAACTTTATCAGTTTCTCGTATAGTTTTTGTTTTTATAATCCCTAACCTATTGGATATCCTATGAACATGTACATCCACAGCTATCGTTTCTTTTTTAAAAACTTCATTTAGTATAACTTTCGCTATCTTCCTTCCAACTCCCTTTAATTTAGTGAGTTCCTCCAAATTGTCTGGTATTCTCCCACCATATTTCTTAACTATTTGATTTGCAACTATCTTCAAATTTTTGGCTTTTTGTTTGTAAAAACCCACACCATAAATAAGGTTCTCTAGCTCTTTTTTGTTAATTTTCAATATATCTTCAAAATTTTTCACTTTTTTAAAAAGTCTTTCACAAATTTCTAAGGTTTTTTCATCTTTTGTCCTAGAGCTGAGAAAAGCAAATACAAAAATTTGAAACGGATTACCTTTTAAAATTTTTGACTTCCTAAAAACAGGTGCGTTTCTCTTTCTTGCTTCCTTTTCCATCAATTCCAAAATTTTTTGTATATCATAAGGTTTCATATAACTCAGCTCAAATTAAGAATTATGAAAAAGAAGATAAATTTTATCGTAATTGGCGTTGCATTAATTTTCTCTTTATTGTGTTGTTTGCTAAATTTCTTCTCACAAAGAAAGTTTACAAAAGTAAGTATATCCAACAAAACGATAAAAGCCGAGGTAGCAGATAACCTTGCTAAAAGAACGGTTGGATTAAGTGAGAGAGAGGAGTTGAAAGAAAACGAGGGAATGTTGTTTATTTTCGATAAGGAAGGACATTACGGATTCTGGATGTTGAACATGAAGTTTCCAATAGATATTGTCTGGATATCCAAAAATAAAACAATTGTTGGATTTGTCGAAAACGCCAAACCATGTACATACAACTGTACTGTATATAAGCCAAATAAACCGATTTTATATGCTTTAGAAGTTAGAAGTGGGTTTTGCAAAAAATATAACGTAAGAAGTGGTCAAAAAGTTTTTTTTGATATATGAAATTAAGAAGTATCTCGGAATTAAATTAATAAATTATTTCGAAACTCTTGAATTCGTTCTTGAATTCTTCATCTATAACTTCTACTTTATCAACTCTAGCAGCAACTGGTCCTCTATGACACCATTTTACGATTTTTTCAACTTGCTCTTTTTCACCTTCAAAAACCGCTTCTACAGTTCCGTCTTCACAATTTCTAACCCATCCCTTTACTCCGAGTTTGTCAGCCAGTCTCTTCGTATTCAGCCTAAAAAAAACGCCTTGAACCCTCCCAAAAACCTTAACTTTTTTTCTAACTTTCATGTTTTATTTTTAGGTATTAGGCTTTAACTTTATTACGAAGAAAAGGAGATAGTAATATTATGACAGAAATGTTTGATGTGATAATTATCGGAGGTGGCATGGCTGGTTTAACAGCCGCTATTTTTTCTGGTAAAAACAGGCTTAAGACATTGGTTATTTCAAAAGAGATAGGAGGCCAAATAATTTTAACTGATGATATAAGAAATTATCCTGGATTCCTAAGTATATCTGGAGAAGATTTGATAGATAAAGTTAAGCAACAAGCTGAAACAGTCGGTGTAAAAATAATTGAAGACTTTGCAGAGAAAATCGAAGAAAAAGATAATCTTTTTATTGTCAAAACAAAAAAAAGCGAGTTTAAAGCTAAAGCTGTTATCATAGCAGCTGGTAAAGTAGCAAGAATCTTGAATATACCAGGCGAAAAAGAATTGATTGGTAAGGGCGTGTATTATGTTAAGATTCGTGAATTAGAGAAAATTGAAAATAAAGTTATTTGTGTTATAGGTGGTGGAAATTCCGCTTTAGAGAGTGCATTAAGAGCTTCTGAAAAAGCTTCAAAAGTATATTTAGTTCATAGAAGAAAAGAGTTCAGAGGCTTTGCTGAATATGTTGAAAAATTAAAACAAAAAAACAATGTTGAATTTATCTTAGGTTATGTGCCAAAAGAAATTGTTGGAAAAAACTCTGTTGAAGGTATTATTCTCGAAGAAGTTAAGAAAAATGAAGAAGGAAATATTGTCCCAACAGGAAAAACAAAAGAAGTTAAAACTGATTTCGTAGTAA
>CAYWME010000057.1:0-4422 GCA_964459585.1 uncultured archaeon
TTCTTTGAGGTTTTCAGCTAAAACATCTTGCTTTAATCTAGAAAAACCAAAAGTATCTGTAAGACCGCAAAAAATATCATTGCACCAATCTATTTTATATCTTATAAAAGTTTTGACTGGTCGATAATTTTTGAGATACCTAGTTGAGAAAAAATCCCAGAAATCATATATAGAGTCACTAACGACCCAGACATCATAAGAAAGCTTTTTTAGGATTTCTACCCCATCTCTTATCGAGACCTCTAAAAAGAGTTCATTTAAGTTCTCACGTGTTCGAATCTTTTGAAGAACTTTAAAAAGACCGTTAAAGGACATTTCTAGTGCTTCTTCCCTTTTTTGTTTATCCATATATCCGTCCAATGAAAATATGTAACAGAGAGCTTGATGAATTTGTGAAGATAAATCGTTCAAACCTGTTTCATCATACATCGCTTTGAATACATGAGGATAGATGTTGTTTTCCCCTCCCGTGATTGTTTCGTCTATGTCTAGAATTATAAGTGGTTTGGGCATTAAAACAAAAAATAGTATTAATTATTAAACATTTTTCGGTTTTTAAGTATAGAAAATTTAGTATAGAGTATGGAGAAAGTAATTAGAACTAAATGCCCTATATGCGGAAAGGACAGTCTTGTTTTTTCTGCACTTGATTACGAAGTTCCTTATTTTGGAAAGGTTTTGCTTACAAACGTTAAGTGTGACGAATGTGGATATAAGCATTCAGATGTTTTTAGTGTCGAGGTAAAAGAGCCATCTGAAGTAAAATTTAGGGTTTTAAGCGAGGAAGACCTTATGGTTAGAGTTGTTAAGTCGTCTAATGCTACTATAGAGATCCCAGAACTCGGGATCAAAATAGAACCTGGGCCTGCAAGTGAAGCTTACATAAGCAATGTAGAAGGCGTTTTAATAAGAATCGAGGAGGTTTTGAAAAGCAAGTTTTTAGAAAACAAGAAAAAAGTTAAGGAATTGTTAAAGAAAATAAAAAGGATGAGAGAAGGAAAGGGAGAGTTTACTTTGATAATTAAAGACCCTACTGGGAATTCTGCGATAGGATCGGAAAGAACAGAAAAAAGACGCTTGTCAAAAGAAGAAATTGAGAGTTTAAAGACTAGTGTCTTCTTCTTAGATGCAGAGAAATAGTATTGAGTATCTCTTGAAAAGATTCTTCAATATCTAAATCATCTAAATTCACATCAATAACTTTGAATCTCTTTTTTAGATATTTCAGTATCCTTTGATGATTTTGATGATAGATTTTAAGTCTTTGCTTAATTGCTTTTGGGTTATCATCATCTCTTTTCTTAAGCTTTACCTTGCACTTATCACAAAGCTCGTCTTTTTTTGGTGGAATAGAAAGCAAGTTGTACATTTTGCCACATTTTGGGCAGAATCTCCTTGCTGAAAGTCTTTTGAGAATTATTTTTTCAGGAACTTTGAAGTTCAAAATTAAATCAATTTTTATGTGTTTATATAAGAAGGTAGCCTGCCCGAGACTCCTAGGATATCCGTTTATTATGAATTTTTTCGATTTTTCAGTTTCTTGTTTGACTAAACTGTTTGTGATCCAGATTGGGGCTAACTTGCCTTTCGAAATAATCTTATGAACAAGCTTGCCTCTTTCTGTCTTTTTTCTTGCTTCCTTTCGCAGAAGAGCACCAGCATCAACAAATTTTAGTTTTAGTCTTTTTGAAAGAAGGAGAGATTGTGTGGTTTTTCCAGAGCCAGGTGGGCCAATTATAACTAATTTCATGAAATAGAATTTGAGAAATTAGAAATTATTTTTTTCGTAAGTAGACAACAGTTTATTTTTTACTGATTAATTAATATAATATGGATATTTTCCTTTCAACCTCTGTAGAAAAATTCTCCAAAATTTTAGAATCTTTAGGATTCAAAATAACGAAGAAAAGAAAGTACTATTGTGCTATTTTAAATAAATGTGATGGGAGAATTCATGCCCCATTTTGTAAGTTAAAAGACAAGATTTATTGTGATCTACATTTCGACCTTAAAATACACTTTATGTTTATGGGTGTGGACTTCAAAATAATACCTAAAATGTTTTTTGATAAAAAAATCAAAACTCTGTTAAAATCTCACAGAATTAAATTCAAAGTAAAAGAAACTTGTTATCTAAAAAGAAAAAACAAAGCGATCTTTAAAGGTTTTAGAGTATAAGGTTATAAATTTTGTCTTTATTATGTTATATGTATAACAAAGAAAAAACAAAATTGTCTCGCTGTCTCTTACGGCTCTTTTACTACTAGTTAATAGAAAAATTTAAATATTTAAGATAATAACTTCTTTCTAGTGACAACATGATAAAAGATTCCCATATGCCATACAAGACTCCCCTGGAGTATGACCTCTACAGAGAGGAAGCGAATCCCATAGAGTCTTCCTTATCGACCACACAAGAGCCAAAAATTTATTTGATAAAAGAAATTGAAAAGAAAACAATAACTAAATCTATCTTTCTGAAGAAAAAAGAATTCACAAAACCTCTAAGATTAGTTTCATCGAGAGTTCTAGGCAATTTATTCCTAAGAGTCGATTTTCTTTCCAAAAGGATTGAAGAACTCGAAAAAGCACTTCAAAACAGAATTAACGTCCATCAAAAAATAATTACAGAAATTGAGAAAGACATCGAAGAAAAAAAGAAGAGAATTTTAGGAATAGGGGATATCAATCTCATAAGAGAATTAGAACTAGATATAACAAACCTCAAGATGGAAAAAAGAAAAGAAATGGTAAACTTTTGGAAGGATACTCTCGAGATTCAAGGAGAACTACAAGAATTAAGAGAACAATACATGGTTGAATCTAGAATTCTAGAAGTGTTTAGAGGTGGTAAAAGTGCCAACTCCGAGTGAAATAGTAAAAGAAATAAGAAAATTGAGTCCGATACTTGGAGAAGAAGAATCAAAAAAACTAGAGGTTGCGTTTTTCCTGGAAAACCTAGAAGGTAAAAGAAGGATCTGGGAAATTGTAGACGCTGTAAAAGCTTTTGCTTCAAAAGAATTTGGAATAGAAAACGCGATATTGATGAAACCCCCATCTGAAGAAATTGCTAGTAAAGGTGAAATGTTTTTGGGTAATGTTGTTTATGGAAAAAAATCAATATATCCATTCTTTTTGAAAAAAGATGTTCTCTTGTCACACTTCGGTATTTTCGGTTCAACTGGCTATGGAAAAACTAATCTAGCCAAACACTTAATAATACAACTTGCTAAGTTAAACATACCTATAGTCATATTCGATTTTTCGAAGAGAAACTACAGAAGTTTAGCAAAGCTTCCTGAATTAAGAGAAAGAATTAGAGTATATACAGTAGGTAGAGATGTTTCGCCGTTTGTATTTAATCCTCTCAGACCGCCTGAAGGTATATCTGTCTCTCAGTGGTCAAAAGAGTTCGCAGAAGTCTTCGACCACGCATACTGGTTGATGGGCGGAGGTAAGTACATAATTTTGAAGGCTTTGGATTGGGTGTACAACAGGTACCAGAAACCAACTTTGATTCATGTCAAAAAATGGGTAGAGGATTTCTTCAGAGCTACAAAATCTTTAAGAGAAAGAAACTGGGCAGCAACAGCTTGTAGACCTTTAGAATCGCTTTGTTTCAGAGATACCAAAATAATATTCGATGCAGAAGAAGGAATCGTGCCCTCTAAGTTTTTTGAAGGAAATGAGATTACTATACTAGAGTTAGATGGTCTAGCAACAGAAGACAAAACCTTTTTGATAGAAATCATGCTTCAATGGATAAGGGATTGGCTATTAACAAAAGGGGAGATCAATCAGCTGAGAGGAATTATATTTTTGGAAGAAGCCCATCACTTGCTTAACAGAGAAAAGAATAAAAGGTCTGGGTCGGAAAGTGTGATGGATTTGGTCTTTAGAGAAATAAGAGAGTTAGGTATAGGAATTGTGTACATCGATCAGCATCCTTCATTAGTAAGCTTTCCGGCTCTTGGTAATACTTCAACTCATGTTTATTTCAATTTGGGTTTGGATACAAAGCAAGCAAGCGATATAGAGGATGCTGCACATATGTTAGGTTTAAGTGAAGATGAGAGAGATTACTTGAGAAGGTTACCTGTAGGTCAAGGGTTTTTGAGATGTAGAAGAAGTGAGTTTCCATTCCCGTTTTTGATGGAATTCCCATTGGTTGTTAGCAAGAAAGTCGATGATGAAGAGATTAGAAAGCTTATGAGAGATTTCACAATCAAAAAAATAAGAGAAGAAAAAGAAAAAGAAATTGAGTTAGATGAAAACAAACTAAAAATCATTGGAATAATTGGAAGTTTTAAAGCTAATATTACGAGAGAGATATACAGCTTGGCTAGGATGTCAGGTTCAACTTTCAAAAAACATGCTGAAGAGCTTATCGAATCTGGTTTGATAGTCAAGAGAAAAGGATAT
>CAYWME010000058.1:0-4369 GCA_964459585.1 uncultured archaeon
GATAATTTCTCAAATTGATTTTGAAAAATTAGAGAAAGAAATAAAAAGAATTGAGAACGAAATTGAAAAGCTCGAAAAAGACAGAGTTGAAAAAGAAAACGAATTAAAAACAAGTCAACAAAGAAAAGAGGAAGTTGAGACCGAAATTCAAAAACTAAAAGAAATTGTTGAAAGAAAACTTAAAATTGAGAAAGAAGTCTCCAATCTCAAGGAAATTTTAAAAGAAAAAGATAAAAAAATCAGAGAAATTAAGAATCAGATTGGTAACATAGGAACTACTGAAATTCAAACTAAGATAGATGATGCTGAAAAAAAGTTGAATGAAATGAAAAAAAACTTAAAAGAAAAAGAAGACAACTATAGAAACCTCATATATCTTTTATCCGCTCTTGAAAGTGATATAAGATCTTTAAAGAGTAGAAGCAGCGAAATAGAAGAAAAATTAGGAGAATTGAAAGAGGCTGAAGAGGAAGTCAGAAAAATTGAGAAAGAAATTGGTGGTGATGTTGAAAGAAAGTTTAGATCGATTAAAGAAAAATTAGGAGAAATTAATGCACAAATTAAGACAAAAAAATCTGAAAAAGTTTCTATTGAAGAGGCTATAGCGAAGTTGAGAGAAAGTAAGGGCCTTTGCCCTGTTTGTAAGTCTCAACTAACTAAAGAAAAAGCCATCGAGCTTATGCAAGATTATTTTAGTGAAATAGGAGAAATTGATAGAAAAATTGAAGAACTTAAAATTGAAAAATTGAAACTTCAAGATGAAGAAGAAAGACTTGGAAGAATCGCAGAAAAATACACATTAATGAAAAAGTCGTTAGAAGAAAAAAATGCTCTGATTGAAAAATTGAAAACGATTGGAAAAGAAATTAATCGAAAAAATAAAGAAGTTGTAGAAAAGAGGAAATTTGAAGAAAGCTTGACAAATGAAATAGAGAGTTTGAAAATGGACATAGAAAAAGTTTCGAATGAGAAGACACAGTTGGATAAAATTTTGGACATGACAAAACAAATCGAGAAAGAAGAGATTGAGAAGGAGGAGATTGAGAAGAAAATTAAAGAATTACAAATAGAATTAAAAGTTGTTACCAAGGAAATTGAAAAGAAAGACATAGAAATCCTAGAAAAAGAATTGAAGTATCTTATAGGGAAAGTCTCTGAATTATCTGCAAAAACCACCCTAATAAAAAGCTTAATTTCAGAAAAAAGAAAAAGATGGAATGAATTGAAAGAAAACTATGAGTTTTACAGAAAAGAAAAAGATGAAATCGAAAAGCTTGAAAAGATTATAAATGATTTGAAAATTCTAGAGAGAGGTTTGGTTGAAACGCAAATTCAACTCAGAAAAGAATTTATCTCATCAATAAATGTTGTTATGAACCAGGTTTGGGAAACCATATATCCTTATAAAGACTTCACAGAAACCAAACTAGATGTCGAAGGTGGTGACTATCTTCTAAAATTAAGAGAAAAAAACGGATCTTTTGTAGATATAGAGGGATATGCTTCGGGTGGCGAAAGAAGTTTAGCAGCTTTAGCGTTGAGAATTGCATTTGCACTTGTTTTAGCACCTCATCTAAGAATCTTGGTTTTAGATGAACCGACTCATAACCTAGATAAAAGATCGATAGGAATGTTGATAAAAACTTTAAAAGAGGGTGTATCTGAATTCATGGATCAAGTTTTTGTAATAAGTCACGTGCCAGAAATAGAAGATGCTATAACAGGGAATGCTTACATGCTTCATAGGGATAAAGAAAAAGACGGTCCAACTGAAATAGAAAGAATTTTATAACTATTTAAACGCTTCTAAATCTTCTTTGAGTTTAGATTTTTGTATCAGAAATTCTTCTACTGCTCTTTCTAAATCAGCTCCAAATCCAGATTCTTTTACTTTTCTCTTCCTAACTTTGAAAAGAACTGGATAATTAACAGCTTCACCTGTTATGAAAGCTTCTCCCACTCTCAAACCTGGTAAAGAATTTTGTATATCTTTTGTCATACCCTCACAAGATTTAGCAACATGATCAATGTCGTACGGATTTACAATTCTCAGTAAAATAAATGTATTGCACTGGCTTAAAGCTGTTGTTGATAATCTTATGGGCCTTTGAGAAATTAAGACAATTGATACCCCAAATTTTCTTCCCTCTCTTGCTATTGTTTCGATTATGCCTTTCGATATAGACTCTCCTTTTTCTTTAGCTTCTGGTGCAAATTGATGCGCTTCCTCCAAAAAAATAATCGTTGGTGGTATTTCTTTTGACCTCCTCGAGTTGAAAATTCTTCTCAAAAAATATGAAACTATTATTTGTTTTGTTTTGAAGTTGACAAAATCTGACAGATCAAGTATCGTCATTTTAGATGGTTCGAGGCAATCTTGTATGTTTGGCTTCTCATAGTTTTTAAATACATGTAAAGAAATCAAGGTAGATAACCAGGAAATCAATGCCGATTTTGTTTTGTCCTTTATTTCACTATTTTTTATTTCTTCTATGAGTTCTTCTAGCGTGTACTTTATCTTTTCTTTTCTCAATTTTTCAATAATTGAATCTAACTCTCTCATTTGAACTGGTGTCATTTTTGGTAAAAATTCTGAAAAATGATACGAAGAGACTTTAGATGTGTCTATCGATATGTCGTTCTTTGAAAATATTTTTGTTTTAACTATGAAATTCTTGTCTTCAGAAAAGACTTTGTATTCTCCATGTGGGTCTATAACAAAAACTACAGGTGAATTTTCTCTTTCTAACAACTCTTCCATTAAAACACTTGCAAGGAAAGACTTTCCAGCTCCACTAGTTGCTAAAATTGCTAAATGTTTTTGAAAAAGTTTAGATACATTGAGTTTTATGTTAAGATTGTGATAAAGGATTCTTCCTATGTTCAGACCGTTTGAATCGAATCCTAAGAATCGGTTCAAAATGCTCTCATCTATTTTCTTCACACAATCACCAGGAGAAGGCGGTATTGTCACTCTTTCTTGAACGCCATCTCTAACAACACAAAGGGGTATACATCTAGCCACCAGATATTCCCATTCTATTATAGGAAATTGGGTGAAAATTTTTTCTCCAAAGCTTTTGACTGTTTCTGCTCTATCAAAATATGGGTTCGTTTTGATTATATCAGAAATCCTGGCTATTAGTTTGCCTTCTTTTGTCTCAACTTCAACAAACTCTCCTCTTCCAACATTTTTTTCTACTACAAAATAAAATTCATCACAATTTGGGGTAGAATTTAACGAAATTATTGTTCCTAGTTTCTCTGTCATACGAAAATATTAATTAAAAATAACTTTAAAAAGTATCTGAAGTAAATTTCATTGTCATGATAAAGTTTATAAAGAACAGTGCGGCTGTTTTTTTGAGAGACATCAAAACCTTAGTAATAGGAGATCTTCATATTGGATATGAAATAGAACTCTGGAAGTCGGGTATATCTGTGCCCTTTCAAACCAAAATTTTCTTAGAAGATATTAAATTGTTGATTGAAAGAACAAAAGCTGAAAGAATTGTATTGAATGGTGATATTAAGCATAAAATAGCAAGTTTCTATCCAAAAGAGAAAAAAATGATAAAAGAATTCCTTGAGAATCTCCAAAAGATTGTAAAAGTAGAAATTGTTCACGGAAATCACGATGGTGGAATTGAGAAAATCACAAAAATACCTATATATTCGTCGAAAGGGTTTTCTATAGGAAAATATGGCTTTTTTCATGGCCACGCATGGCCTTCTCCGAATCTAATGAAATGTGATTGGTTAATAATGAACCACCTCCACCCGGCTGTTTATTTAAGAATTGATGGAATCAAAAAAGTTGAAAGAGTTTTCGTTGTTTCAAAACTTAATAAAGAAAAAATAAAGGAAAAATATAGAATCGAAAAAACTGGAAAGCTTAAGATCCTTATATTACCCACATTCAATAATTTTATAAGGGGAATTGACATTTTTTCAGAAGAATCTAGAAGTTTGAGTCCCATTGTGAGAAAACCTTTTTTCGATCAAGAAGAAGCAAAAATTTATACGATTAATGGAAATTTCCTTGGAAATTGGAAAAAAATAAAAAAGTTAAGAAAACTCCTGAGCTAAAGCATCTTCAATGTCGGTTGTAGTCATGTTTTCTAAAGAATTTTGAAGTTCTTGTTCAACAGCACTATATGCTTGTTCTTCCGCACTTACTGTTGGTTTTGATGCTGTAAAGAAATAGAGAGTTAAGGAAGCTATTAGGATTACTGCAATTATTACTGCAGCTAAAGTCACGTTCATGTTTTCACCCCGCCGTTTCATTTGTTTGTGTTGCCCCGGTTGCTGTTCTCCCTCTAAATGTTGCGAAAACTTCTTCAATTGACACGCCTCTTTTCCTTGCTTG
>CAYWME010000059.1:0-4321 GCA_964459585.1 uncultured archaeon
CCCCCGATTATTCTTCCTATAACTATTGAAACCCTATTAACTGGTGCTACCATTATTTCCTTTAAAAATCCAAATTCTTTATCCCATAGAACAGATATGCCCGCAAACATCGAATTAAAAAGCATTGTCATACCGATAACACCTGGAACCAAAAAATAAATATAATTGATTTCCTTTGCTATGCCTGGAATGCTCATGTTTCCAAAACCTAGACCAAGAAAAGTTAAAAAGTAAAAAGGCATTATCAATGTCCCGATAACTCTAGATTTTGCTCTTAAGAATCTTTTCATCTCTCTTAGCCATAAAACATATATCGCGGTAGCGTTGATCATCTTCTAAACCTCCTTCTTAAAAATTCTATGTTTTTTTCTCTTTGACTAGCTTCCCTTTCTCTAATCGTTTTCCCAGTGAAGTATAAAAACACATCTTCTAAACTTGGTTTACGTAAACTAACGGACTTTACACCAATGCCTTTCTTTTGAGCTAAATTAATTAATTGTGGTATTCTTTTTTCGCCCTTTTCTACCATAACAGTTAATTTATCATTGTGTTTTTTAACTGATTTCACAAACCTTAGTTTTTTAACTAAATCCATAAATTCATCGTTGCTTCCTTCTAGTTCAAAAGTTATAACATCTCCCCCAACCCTGTCCTTTAACCTTTTAGGTGTATCGATAGCAACTATTTTTCCATAATCAATAATAGCTATTCTGTCACAAAGATAGTCGGCCTCTTCCATGTAATGTGTTGTCAGAATTATCGTGATTTTGTTTTCCTCATTTAGTTTTTTTATATAGTCCCATATGCGCCTTCTTGTATGAGCATCCAATCCAAGTGTTGGCTCGTCCAAAAAAAGAACTTTTGGTCTATGTACTAGTCCCCTAGCTATTTCTAATCTTCTTTTCATACCACCAGAATAATTTTCAACTAAAATGTCTGCTTTGTCTTTTAGTTCAACAAGCTCTAAGACTTCGTTTATTCTCTTTTTTCTCTCTTCTTTATTCATCCCATACATCGTAGCATGAAATTCTAGATTTTCTCTTCCAGTTAATCTATTATCCAAAGCGGGCTCTTGAAAAACTATGCCTATGTTTCTCCTCACCTTGTCTCTTTCTTTTATTATATCATAACCAGCCACTTTCGCAGATCCGGAGGATGGAGTAAGAAGTGTAGAAAGCATATTTATCGTTGTAGTTTTACCAGCTCCGTTTGGTCCCAATAAGCCAAAAAGCTCTCCCTTCTTAACTTTAAAACTTATGTTGTCTACTGCTGTAAAACCATTAAATTTTTTTGTTAGATTTTTAACTTTTATTGCTACCATATTTTCCGTTTTCATAGTGAATTTTCCATAGACCATTTATATCATAAGCTATAGTGAAAACTAAATTTTAAATATTTCAGTTTCGAACTATTCGAATTTGTATTCAACTAAACAATCCAATAACTTCTTTGGACTAGAAGGTTTTAAGATGAATTCATTTCCGTTTTCTTTGTACCTTTTGATTGCTTTCTCTATTTTTGCTTTTTCTAACTTGAATTTTGGAAGCTCCGAAATATCTATAGGCAAAGATATCAAACCTGTTTTTGAGTGAATGCTGTAAGGAGCTCTAACCAACCCCATTTTTTTCATCGAGCTTGGGTCAAGTAAAATTTTATCTTCTCTTTTTTGTTTTTGAGTTAAATCACAAGTTGTTAAATTTGGTACTTTTTTATCAACTTCCTTTTGAATTATTCTCACGAAATCAGAAAATATAGTAAAATAATTTTTTTGCCTTTTTGTTTTTTGCCTTAATGGAAACGGTTTACACTCTTTTGGGATTTCAAAGTCTTTTATGAGTGACCAAATTTGAAAGCCTCTTGAACCTGAAAACTTTAAAGCTGGATTTAAATCGAATTCTTGGAAAATCTCATAGATTAATCTTGTTACTTCTATTGTTTTTTTAAAAGGAACTTTGCTGCCAGCGTCGATGTCTATGACTAACCAGTCTGGTCTATTTGAGTTTATTCTATGAACAGAAGGTATTATATCTATACAATGAATGTTTATGAAAAATTCCAAATCTTTCCACGAGTTTATTGTTACTTTTCTTCCTTTAAAATCTCTCCTAAAAAATCTCTTTTGGGTAAAAACACAATAAAATCCAACATATCGATCTTTACAGAATTCTAGAATAGTTTCTTTAACAATTGGATAGTATTGTTTTGATTTATATACAAATAGCCAAGTTCTGTTTATTTTTTCCAGTTGATGTTCAACTTCTTTAATTTGAGATTTGAAAAAAATTCTTCCTTCATCAGATGCTGAATACAAATTGTTCTCAAACTTGATAAAACCTTTCTTAATTAAATCGTTTACAACGTGCTTAACTTCTTCTCCATTTTTTATTTTCAAATCTCTTTCAAATTTTTCTTTTATGTGATTAAAATCAACTGCTTTTCCTTTGGGCTTCATAGAAAGCATTAAAAGCAAGTAATAATGCTCCAACTTCATAATTAATATTGATTTGATTGATTTGTTAAATGTTAAAGCTGTAGTTTATATAGCCGAGTAGAACTATAAAGTTTAATATGAGTTTTAAACAGAGACTTAAGAAAATAAGTGAATATGAATGGGAATTGCCTAAAGACACAAAGGGTTGTATGAAAGTACCAGCAAGACTTTTCCTCTCAGAGAGATTGTTAAAAGACGTTGAAGAAGGAGCAATAGAGCAAGTTGCTAATGTAGCTTGCTTGCCTGGAATACAAAAACATGCTCTAGCTATGCCAGATATGCACTTTGGTTATGGATTCCCTATTGGAGGAGTTGCAGCACTAAGCTATGAAGAAGGTGGTATATCTCCTGGAGGCGTGGGTTTTGATATAAACTGCATTGCGGAAGATTCAGAGGTGCTTTCAAGAGACGGATTTAGAATTAAAATAAATAAGCTGAAAGATGTGCTCAACAGTTTGAAGGTCCTCAGTAAGAATGAAAGCTTTGAGGAAGATTCTATACTCTTTCTCGCTGAGAGAGAGAGAGATAGTAGAAAAATTTTTGAAATAACTACTAAAACGGGTAGGAGAATCATTTTATCTGAGGATCATCCTGTGCTAACAGGAAAAGGTTTTAAGAAAGCCAAGGATCTTTCAATTTCCGATGAAGTAATAGTTTTTCCTTTTGAAGGCGTAAAATACGAAGAAAAAGACGATATTATTTTAAATGAAAAAGATTTTGAGGAATTTGACTCCCAAATCCTGAAGAAGTTAAACCACTTGCTTCCCTTGCGATATTCTAGTAAGGAAATAGG
Organism: uncultured archaeon; assembly: GCA_964459585.1. Classification (GTDB taxonomy): domain Archaea; phylum Aenigmatarchaeota; class Aenigmatarchaeia; order CG10238-14; family EX4484-224; genus EX4484-224. Next base: position 3,285 of record CAYWME010000059.1, read on the forward strand.
GTCAATAGCGAGATTATTTGGTTATATCTTGGGAGATGGCTGGGTAACTGAAATAAAGGAGGGTAAAAGAAAAAGATTGGTCATTGGAATATCCAGCAAAAGCGAAGAGAATCTGAGAGAAATAAGAGAAGAAATTAAAAAGCTTGGATTCAAACCTTCGAGGATTTACTCTAGGAGAAGAGTTATAAGAGGTGAGAACAGCTATGGCAAATTCATTACCAAAGCAGAGGAGAAGTACATAAGAGTTGTGTCAAAAAGTTTTGCCTTACTTTTGAAAAAATTAGGAATGCCAGTAGGTAGAAAAGTTTCTCAGGAGTTTGAGGTACCAAAATGGATCAAAGATGCACCTCTTTGGATTAAAAGAAATTTCTTAGCGGGATTTTTTGGCGCTGAAATGACATCTCCAAGAGTTATTAGTAAGCATAAATTCAATTTTATACAACCAACTATTACTATAGGAAAACTTAAAGAACTCAAATCCTCTGGATATAAGTTTTTAGCAGATATAGCACAAATGCTTTCTGAATTTGGCGTGGAAACGATAGGCATCTATGAAATAGAGGGTACAGAGAAAACAATAGGTTTAAGACTTGTGATTTCTAATAAACCACAGTCTCTCATTGCTTTATATTCCAAAATAGGATTCGAATACAATAGAAGGAGGCAAATAAAAGGTCTCCTAATATCACAGTACCTAAGAGAAAAAATGGTACAGTTGGATAAAAGGAGAACTGCTATAAAAATGATACTTGATTTAAAAGGAAATACGCTTTCAGAAATTGTGAGCAGATTCGAGGGTATTGTTAATAGAAGATTTGTAGATGAAGGTAGGGAAGATGTAAGAATTGGTGTAGACTTTAAAAATTTTGAAGAATGGCTTAAAGATATAATTTCACTTACAGGATTTACTGGATTTGTCCCTGAGAAAATTGAAAAAATAAAAGAAATTTCTTATACTGGTAAATTATTTGATTTGGGTGTCGATAAGAATCATAATTTTATTGCCAATGGGTTAATTGTTTCAAATTGTTCAGTTC
>CAYWME010000060.1:0-4261 GCA_964459585.1 uncultured archaeon
AAATTCTTCTCGGTGATGAAGATGTTGTTATTGTTTCGTTGCATAGGGGAGATATATATCCAGGCACAGGCTTACACTCCGAGTTGAATTGTCATAATTTTCCATTACCACCAAACATTGGAGAGAAAATATACATAAAAACCCTAGAAAAAGCTATATCAGGTTTGGAAGAAGATATAGAAGTTGTTGGAGTTTCACTTGGTTTTGATTGTTGTATAGGGGATATAGCATCTTTAGGTTTAACTCCAACCACATTTAAAAAAATAGGTGAAATTCTAAGAGAATTAGATCGTCCGTTGTTTTTTGTTTTGGAAGGCGGATACATCGGTGAAAACATAGGTAATGGGATCAACAATCTTTATTTGGGTTTGACAAAAAGATAATTGATGAAATTATATGTCGGTTGTTGTGGTTTTCCTATAAGTATGAAAAAATATTTTAGTCTTTTTGAAGTTGTTGAGGTCCAAAAGACATTCTATCAGATCCCAGAAAACAATACACTTGAAAAATGGAGAAAGAATGCACCAAAAAGTTTTATTTTCAATTTGAAATGTTTTCAAGGGGTAACTCATGATGTTTCTTCTCCAACCTGGAGGAGATACAAACAAGAATTAAGGGGAAGGAAAGAAAATTATGGTTTTCTAAAACCAACGAAAGAGGTTTTAAAAAGTTGGAATGAAACTCTTAAAGCTGCAAAAATTTTGAAATCAAAAATAATTGTGGTTCAATTATCAGCGAAATTTAAACCTTCTAAGGAAAATTGGCATAATGCAAAAAAGTTTTTTCAAAAAATAAAAAAGAACGGTATATCTATTGCGATAGAGTTGAGAAAGTGGGATGATAAAAACAGGGAGAAATTCTGTAAGAGATTCTATCTGATTGATGTCGTTGATCCGTTTAAGAATAAGCCCAAACATTTTTCAAAAAAGAAAATAGCATACTTTAGGCTTCATGGCTCTCCGCCCGGTAAAAAAACATATGCATACAAGTACACCAAAAAAGATTTGTTATATCTTAAAAATTTCGTGGAAAGACTAAAAGTGAAAAAATGTTTCATTATGTTTAATAACATGTACATGCTAGAAGACGCAAAACGCCTTATAAAAATTATGAGTTTATAATGTTATACGTATAACATCTAATTCTATCAATATAAAGTAAGGAAAAACAAAATTATTTTGATGGGTGTTCTTGAAAACCTTAAAAGGATTTTTGGAGGAAAAAAGAAAACTAAAGTTAAGAAAAAGAGAGTTATTAAGAAAAAAAAGGCTAAGAGAAAAAAGAAATTCAAACATCTCATAAAACTTAAGCCAATTAAAGTGCCTATCAAGAAAAAAACTAAAAAAATTTTGGTCAAAGACATAATGACAAAAAAAATAATTCCTATTGACTACAATTGGGATCTAGCAAAGACGGCAAAAGTTTTCATGAAGAAAAAAATTTCTGGCGGCCCTGTTCTAAGAAAATCTGAGTTTGTAGGAGAAATAAGTAAAACAGATGTTCTGAATATAGTAAAAAAAGATGATTTGAGAAAACTTGATAAAAAAGACTTTGAAAAACTTTCAAAAATAAAAGTTTTTGAGATTATGAAAAAACCAATAACGATAAGAGAAGATAAAACGATAGAAGAAGCTAGACTGCTTATGATCAACAAAAAAATAAGTAGGTTATTAGTTGTTAACAAAGACAACAAACTAATTGGAATCATAACAAAAACGGATTTGTCAAAAATAATAAGTAAGAAAAAGGTTGAAGAAAGGGTTAAAACAAAAATAGATGAAATGCTTGAAATGATAGAAAAAAACGAAAAAATATCTCTGAACAAAATCTCTGAACAGCTGAGAGTTCCTATCTCAATAATAGAAGAATGGGCTAAAATTTTAGAAGAGCACGATGTCGTGGAAATTGAATATCCGCCCATAGGGTCTCCAATTGTTAAAAAAGTTAAACAAGAGTAACTTCTTTTTGTATAAAAACAAACTATAATATGATGGGAAAAAAAGTAGTTGAAACGTACACAATTGAAGCTAACAAAGTATCTTCAAAAGTAGAGATAACCGAAGAAAACGATTTTGTCCTTCATTATAATTTAAGATTTCCGAAAATAGAAAAAGGTACTATCATATTGCTCAATAAAATAAGATCAACTCTCCTCACAGAAATTCCAATAAGAACAACCGAGCTAATAGAACCAACATACCTTGAAAAAATAAAGAATGAATATCTTGAAAAAGGTTTAGAATTACTAAAGAAAGAGCTTCCGATGGCTAGTGATTCTCTACTAAATTTTCTTATAGGAAGCCTTATCAATGACATGTTTGGTCTAGGAAAAATAGAATTGTTGCTTTCAGATGCAAACCTAGAGGAAATTGTTATAAACGGGTCTAAAAACCCTGTGTGGGTTTATCATAAAAAATATGGTTGGCTTAAAACAAACCTCCAAATTGAATCAGAAAATCAAATTCTTAACTATGCTAATACAATAGGAAGAAAAGTTGGTAGACAAATAACCGTACTTAACCCGTTAATGGATGCTCACTTAATTACTGGCGATAGAGTTAACGCAACACTGTTTCCGATATCTTCAATAGGAAATACTATAACTATCAGACGATTTAGAAGGTCGCCCTGGACCATAACAGACTTTATACAAAACAAAACACTTTCTTATGAAGTCTCAGCTTTTCTTTGGCTAGCTATTCAATACGAAATGAACATAATAATTGCGGGTGGCACAGCAAGCGGTAAAACTTCCTTACTAAATGTTTTAATGTGTTTTATTCCACCAAACCACAGAGTAATAAGCATAGAGGATACGAGAGAATTAAAACTCCCTGAATTCTTACACTGGATTCCATTAACAACAAGAGAACCAAATCCAGAAGGCCTTGGAGAAGTTACGATGTTGGATTTGTTGGTGAATAGTTTGAGAATGAGACCCGATAGAATCATCGTAGGTGAGATAAGGAGGTCTCAGGAAGCTGAAGTTCTTTTCGAAGCTATGCATACAGGCCATAGCGTTTACGCCACTTTACACGCAGACACGTCTGAACAAGCCTATAAAAGGCTAGTTAATCCACCTATTAACGTTCCAGAATCTGTTTTAGAAGCTCTACACTTGATTGTTGTTATGTTTAGGGATAGAAGAAGGGGAATAAGAAGACTGCTTCAACTAACAGAAATAATTCCGACTGGAGAATACGGAAAAGCAAGCGTTTCGTTAAATACGATATTCAGGTGGAAACCAGTCAAAGATTCGATAGAACAAGATTCTGAAAGCAAAAGAATTGTAGACGAGCTCAAAATGTTCACCGGAATGAGTGATGAAGAAATTAAAAAAGACCTAGAAAATAAAATTTCTGTTTTGAAATGGCTCGTCAAAAATGAAGTTAAAGACGTAAACAAAATCGGAAAGATTATCTCAAATTATTACTTAAACTCAGAAAAGGTTTTGGAATTGGTTAACAAAGACGCGAAAGTTGATGAAGTGCTTGTGATAGAATGAAAAAAAATATACCGTTTCTTCCTTTACCATTGGATAAAGCAAAAAAAGCATCTAGAAGTTTCTTGTGGATGTCCACTCGTTTAATCAAGTTCTTCCCTAAACTAGAGTCAGACTTAGTCAGAGCTGAAATAAATATTAGCGGAAAGGAATATCTCTCAATGTGTATATTTGCTTCGGTTTTTTGGTTTTCCATAATGGTTTCTCTTCTTTTTCCTCTTGTCAAAATAGCTGGAATTAACAACTTTCAGATTCCGTTGGTCTTGTCTCTATTTATTTCGTTGACAAGTTTTTTTTACATTTTGTTCTATCCTAAAGTTTTGCTTATAAGAAGAATCAAAAACATAGACAAGAATCTCTTGTTCTCTATAAGACATTTATATATTCAAGTTAAGTCTGGCGTGCCTTTATTTGACGCGATGGTTTCTGTCTCTAAAGGTAACTACGGACTTATATCTAAGGAATTTGAAAGAGCCACAAAAGAAATAGCTTCTGGTAAAGATCAGATAAAGGTTTTAGAGGACATGGCCTTCAGGAACCCAAGCATATATTTTAGAAGAGTTATTTGGCAAATAATCAACAGTATAAATTCTGGTGCCGATTTGGGGAAAACCCTTGAGATACTTTCAAAATATCTTTCAGAAGAACAAAGAATCAAAATAAGAAATTATGGCTCTCAATTAAGCCCTCTAGCGTTAATGTATCTCATGATGACAATAGTCTTACCGACTCTGGGTATATCTTTTTTAATTGTTTTTT
>CAYWME010000061.1:0-4222 GCA_964459585.1 uncultured archaeon
CAGATGGGGTAGTGTCTAGGTATTTTAAAAGATGTTTAATGTTTGAAGAATGGAAATGAGGATTCCAAAAAGGTAAAATGAAAATCGACAAAATTGATAAAATAAAAACAGGCAGATTAATTTGCTCGGACGTTAATTCTAGTCTAGTGACCCCTTATGTGAAAAGAGGGGTGAACCTGGTAATCTATCAGTCAATGGCTGTTAGAAAATTCTTAAAGGGGGATAATAGACACATTTTTGATGAACTTCCGAAAGAAGCAAAAAAATACTATAACAAAGTTTTTGATAAAGATAGGCGAACATCTTGGGATGATCTTCTTAAGAAAGACTCTAAACAAGTTCCTGTTATTTTTGTCAACACAGCAGAAAGTGTAAAATGGGGTGGTGATAAAGAGCTTGGGGGCGGAAATAGTGGAATATATTACAGAGGTAAATGTATCTATAGGTTAGGAGAAAAAGAAGGCATTCTTAGAGTTGATATAAGATTTGGTAAAAACAAAAAGGTAAAAATTAAGAAATTCTAAAAAAGAAAGGCAATAAGAAACTACATTTAAATACTTATTGGCATTTAATTATTAAAGTACAATTAAGATGAGGTGAGATGATGCCAAAAGCTTATGTTAAATTCGAAACGCCAAAAGATTTGGCTGAAAAAGCCTTGAAAGCAATGGAAATAGCCAGAAACACAGGAAAAATTAGAAAAGGTACTAATGAAACTACAAAAGCAATTGAAAAGGGAATTGCAAAGCTTGTTTTGATAGCAGAAGATGTCGATCCAGAAGAGATAGTTATGCATATACCTCCACTTTGCGAAGAGAAAAATGTTCCATATTTGTATGTGCCATCTAAACTAGAACTTGGGAGGTCAACTGGAATTGATGTTGCAGCAGCTTCAGCTTGTATAGTAGAAGAAGGTGAAGCAAAAGACCTAATAGAAGAAATTGTATCTGAAATACAAAAAATAAAGAAGTAAGAACATGACAGATGCTTGGCCAGCGGAAGTTTTACAAATTCTTGGAAGAAGTGGTGTAAAAGGCGTAACTCAAGTTAGATGCAGAGTTTTAGATGGACCAAATAAAGGGAGAGTCTTGATAAGAAATGTTATGGGACCTGTAAGGGTCGGAGATATACTAATGCTAAGAGAAACTGAAATGGAAGTTGCAATGAAACTAGAAGGTAGGTGATTTCGTTGAAGTGTTCATTTTGCGGACAAGAATTTCCAAGAGGCACTGGAAAAATGTTCGTTAAAAACGATGGCAGTGTTTTTTATTTTTGTTCTAGAAAATGTGAAGTATATTTTTGGAGAAAGAGAAAAAAACCAAAATGGGCACGTAAGTGATTTTTGTGAAAATTGGCGCGGAATTTAGAGAAAAAGATATAGATATAATTTTGAATATTCTTAATAAGTTTTCTGGCGAATCTATAGAGCTAAATGAAGTTTTGATTGAAATGATGAAAAAAAAGGTAATTTCTTCTGACATACTTTTCATGATACTAAAAAAACTTAAAGAAAATGGACTGTTGGATGGAAAAAGGGGATATATCGAGTTGAATAAAAAAATCGATAAAAAAATGACAGAAGAAATTAAGAAAAAGATTGAAGATAGATTAAAAAAAATAAAAAAAGTTTTTGTGACTCCATTAGAAGTTGCGAAATTTTATCAATGCCCAAGAAGAGTTTGGCTAGAAAAGATTGTCTTAGCAAAGCAGTTTAAAGAAGAAGTTGGAAAGGTTTGGGATGGAGAAGTTATTCATTACTCTTCGTATGTTTTGCTTTCTAATTTCAAGAAAGAAGATGTAGAGAAAATTATAGAAAACGCTGTTGAGAAAGCATTTGATAAATATGCTGGTAAAACTACTTTAGAAAAAGACGAATTAATAGAATTTCTTTGGGATTTGTACGATTTTGCTTCTAAAGAATTTGATCTTGTATTTCCAGAGAGAAAAATAGAAAGTATAAAATTGGGTTTGATAGGAACCGCAGACGCAATAGGAATAAGTGAAAAAAGAAAAGTATACAGCATAGATATAAAATCTGGTGGAATTAAAGGTAAAAGGATAAAAAAAGAACATTTGATTCAAAATATCGGAGAGGTTATCCTCGCTGAAAATTACTTTAGAACAAAGGTAACTATATGTCAATTAATTTATTTTAAGTCAAAGACCGTTGTTAAAATTGATATCGATAAAAGAATGAAAAATGAGTTTTTGATGCTTAAAAGAAGATTAGAAAAACTAACAAGAACGAGAAACGTACCATCGAAGAGTAGATTATATAATTACAGAAAAAGAGTCTGTAAAGGTTGTCACGTTAAAATGTCATGTGAAAATATAGAAAAATATAGGAGGCTTAGAGGGCCGGTAGATCAATGGTAGATCGCCGCCATGGCAAGGCGGAGGCTCCGGGTTCGAGTCCCGGCCGGTCCATTTTAAAAAGATAGTCTTAAAAATATTCTGATTTAATTATAATAGTTATAAGGTGGTCTCGTGACTAAATCTAATAGTACAAAAAAAGAAGTAAGGAACATAATTAGACTTTTAAATACAGATTTAGATGGAGAAAAATACGTTATTAATGCTATCAGAAAAATCAAAGGAATCGGATTTAACATGAGCAAAGCTATCGTTGAGGCCGCTAAAATTGATCCTCATAAAAAATTAGGAGAATTAAGTGAAAATGAATTGAAAAAACTTGAAGATGTTATCAAAAATCCAAAAAATTATGGAATCCCTACTTATTTTCTCAACAGGAGGAAAGACCCAGAAACAGGCGAAGATTATCATTTGATAGGTGAAGATGTGCACATAAGAATGAGGAGAGACATACAAAAAATGATAGAACTTGGAACTTATAGAGGATGGAGACATAAGCTTGGGCAACCAGTAAGAGGTCAAAAAACTAGAAGTCACTTTAGAAGTGGTAGAACCGTTGGTGTAATAAGAAAGAAAGAGCTAGCTAAGAGAGGCGGAGAATGAGAAGGTTTAAAAAGAAATACGAAAGTCCAAAAAAACCATGGGATAAGCAGAGAATCGAAGAGGAGAAAAAACTATTAAAAGAATATGGACTGAGAAGAAAAAGAGAGATTTGGAAGGCAGAAGCTATTCTGAGGAAATACAGAAGAATTGCAAGGGAACTGATAGGAAAAGGCGATGAAGAAAAAGCTAAAGTATTGATAGAAAAACTAAAAAGGCTTGGAATTTTGGAAGGAAATGCAAGCTTAGACGACGTTTTAGGTTTGACCGTTGAGAATATACTTGAAAGGAGATTACAGACAATCTTATACAGAAAAGGCTTGGCTGCTACACCCAAACAAGCTAGACAATTCATAGTTCATGGACATATTAAAATAAATGGAAGAAAAGTTATATGGCCAAGCTATCTCGTTTTAAAAGATGAGGAAGATAAAATAGAAGTCAACGAAAAAGTCTTAAGAGGGGTTAAAAAATGAAAAAGGAAAGATGGGGAATTGCATACATACTATCAACAAAAAACAATACAATAGTTCATATAACCGATTTGAGTGGTAGCGAAACCATAGCTAGATATAGCGCTGGAATGATGACAGATAAAGACAGAGAAGGTGGAATGCCTTATCCGGCTATGTTAGCTGCTAAAAAAGCTGCTGAAGAGGCTTTATCGAAAGGGATAACGGGTGTCCACATAAAAGTAAGAGGTCCCGGTGGAACTAAATCTAAATCTCCTGGATTGGGAGCTCAGCCAGCTATAAGAGCTCTTGCGAAAGCTGGTCTTAAAATCGGTATGATTGAAGACATTACGCCAATACCACATGGATACATGAGAGCTAAAGGTGGTAGAAGAGGTAGAAGAGTATAAAGCCAATAAAAATGAGTTAACATATAATAATTGTTATTGGTGAAGTGATGAAAGTTGAAGTGTTAGAAGAAAATGAAGAAAGTATAAAATTTGTGGTTGAAGAAATTGATAATTCTATAGCTTCTGCTATAAGGAGAATTATTTTGTCGGAAGTTCCTACAATGGCCATAGAGTGGATAGAAGTTAAATCAAATGATTCTGTGTTACCAGACGAAATTATAGCACATAGATTAGGGTTAGTTCCTTTAACCTACGATAAAAAGGTTTACGAACTTCCTGAGAAATGTAAAGACGCAGACTTTAAAAACAGCAAATGCTTCGCTAAATTAAGGATTAAAAAAAATGGGCCAGGGATCGTCTATTCCGGAGATTTGATATCCAACGATC
>CAYWME010000062.1:0-4200 GCA_964459585.1 uncultured archaeon
TTTCTTTTTTAATTCTAATTTCAACAAGCTTTTGACCTTCGTATGTTTGTAAAGCTCGACCAGCGGGTTTTCCAAAAGCCAATCTCATTCCCTGCGAATATCTATCTGCACCAGCTCCAGTGGCCACAGGTTTTTCTCTGTATACATGATGAGGATATGCAAGTATTTTCATGAAATAATTTTTGGACCCAATTTTTTTCTCAAGGTACTTGTGAGCGACTATTCTTCCAGCTTCTAATGCATTGTGTCTAATCTGAACTCCATCTTTTGCTACGAGATATACACTTTTATCGAATTCTCCTTCCTTATTTCCCATTTCGAAATGGTGTATCTTGATTCCAGGAACACCTTTGACATAGCTTTTTCTAGGCTTTCTAGTAGACACTCTCGTATAGGGTCTTTCCAGTCTCCTCATTGTTCTTCCAGGTCTCAAACCCATGTTTACCAACTACTAATATCTTGAGATTGGGATTTAAATTTTTAATTGAATTTGCTCGGTTTTATAAACTTATTGTTGGCGAATAATTAAAAACATTAGAATTTTAAATGATAATACGAAAAATAAATTTTGTTTGTTTTATCTTTTTACTATATTTCATAGCTTTTAGCAGTTCGACACATGCTTGCATAAGTTTTCCTCGTTTGGAATTAAAAAGCAACGCAATTCCTCAAGCACAAACTTTATTTTTTGTGGATTATAGGAATGAAAGTGCTGTGTTAAATCAACTAAATGAAATAAATATTCAATGTAACTGTTTAACAGATGACATTGAAATAATTAAAGATTATGTAATGAATGGTTATTCAGTTAAAGAACAAACAGACGAAGAATATAATCTCTTTTTAGAAGAAGTCAAAAAGGCAAATGAAGGTAGACTGAAAGACTGTAGCCTATTTGGCTGTTTACAGAAACGGTTCCTTGACAGGCTATACCAAGAATAAATATACTTTGGAATAATTTACCACAGAAATCAGAACCAAACTATTACTGCGATGTTATTATTGTTGTGTTGCTTGCTGTGGTGACCGTTATATTTATTATTCTAAAAATTAGGAAAAAATAGCTTGCCCACCTATACCAACAATAAGTTCATAGAACCATCTGTTCAAATATTTAAACTATATTTTTCAAATAAAATTTAATAAGGAGGTGTATGGATGAACTATATTGTCAAATCTGCAGTAAGAAGGCTTCTGAAAGGAAAGAGAGCAAGCCCTGATTTCTTCAAGGCTTTGAATAAGAAGATCGAAGTATTAGTGAAAGATGCAATAACAAGAGCAACAAAGAACGGTAGAAAGACTCTCAGAGGATATGACCTCTAACTCTTTTTTTATTTTTTAAAATCCGGTGAAAAACCCAGAGAATTTCTTCTTTGGTTTCTCTTCCCAATAACCTTCTCTTTTGGAGAGTTCTTTATATACTCTTATAATTTTTTCTTCAGCTTTTTTAGCAGATTTCGCATTATTGCCTATCCCAATTGTGTTCCCAACGCCCACAACCAAAATTCTTTTTTCTTCGCTTTCTTTTATATTTCTCAATATAGCTTCAGTGACCTGTTTTATGCTATTTAGAATTTCTTTTTTCATTGGCATAAACGCCTCTTCATTGCTCATTTTGACTATGATGGAATCTAAGGGTATTTTGTTCTTAGTCGAAATTTCCTCTATTATTGACCTATCAACTCCTATTCCACCCATCGCAACACCAATTCCTTCTGCGATACTTCCTGTCTTTTCTCCTTCTAACTTAACACTTGCGTCAATCGTTATAATTTTTTCAATTTTGTATTTTTTCACAGTTTTTTCAACAGCCCTTCCTAATTTTCCAACCCTTCCACCAGGACCTTTCGCTTTCATTATGTACACATTTTTTCCATATATTCTCCTTTTTCCAATAACCGTATCTTCTTCAATTTCTCTTACTCTGGAATTGCTAAGTAAGTTAGCAGCTACAAGGGGTCCTACACTATCTCCTATAGGCCAACCATTTACAAATGCTTCTACACTCTTATGTAATGCTTTTGAAACTCGCTCAATCATCGGTAATTGCATCTGAAGTAACAATCCAAGTTGGAAGTTTTTAGTCTTTTTTATAAACTCGATATAATGCCTCAAGATTTTTGTTATTTGATGTAAACTCATAGTGCCGGATATACCCATGATCAAGTTGTTTCTCTCTTCTTCATTTAATTCGGGAGCAATCTTTTTTACGAAATACTTGAATCTTTTAATTTCGATATTTATCAAATGCTCTAATTTTTTGACTATCCCATAAGGATCTAGATTAACAGGAGTGATTAGAAAAAACTCCAAAAAATTGTTCAATGCAGGTGTTGCCTTCTTTTTGTTTGGGATCTTCTTCAAAACCATTCTTTTTGCCGATGATGTAAGTCTGCTAAGCAATATAAACGATTGGTCAAGTCTCCACAAAATTTGTGAAATCATCATCCTCGGATAAAGAAACATCATTATGAAGAATAAAATTATCCATAATAGGTTTGAAAAAACGTCTCCACCCACTTGAAAAATTTTCATATTTATAAATTCTGTCATAATACTATTTATAGAAAAACATGAAGAGGATGTTTTTATTATTAGTTAGTGTTGTTATATTGGCTTTTGTTATATCAATTTTTATTTCACCTTACACTTCCTCTATTAGGTCAGCTTTCACGGGCTTTTTTAAACTGATTCCATCTGGTCTATTTCATTATTCACAACCGAAGAGCCAGTTCTACATAGAAAGCGAGCTAACAAGAGATGTTAACATTGTTTCCATGAATGTTGAAAATTCTTCTTTCCTAGTTAACGGGATATGTACCAATCAAGTAAAAATCGGGGATTTAACGATGAAATTCAATTTTAATCAACAGCCATGCAACATTAAAGGATATGCGACAGAAGGGGATCTTTCATTTTATGGTAAGGTTTTAAAATTGTCTCTAAAAGTTTCAAGCTTAGAGTTTATGAATTCGAAAATAACGTTCTCGAAAAAAGAAAATACTCTCTATGTAGAAGTCATTCCATTTAATTTCTCAATTTCAAATGCGATATCAAAAGAAGCTCAATTAACAAACGCCAATGGTGAAATAAAGAAGTTTGTCGATGGAAAAATAAAGACAACAGAAAAGCTTTATGGTGAAACCATAAATTTATATAATTTTAAAGGTAGTATATCATCTGATCTAGAAAAGATCTCTATAAAAGGATATACAAGTAAAGTGACAAATAATTTTGAGTGGGTTTAATGAGAAGGCCAAAAGAAAAAGTTGAAAAAACTGTTGCGATTTTTATCGACGGCCCCAATTTGCTTAGAAAGGAACTTACTATAGATTTAAGAGAAGTTAAGAAAGCAGTTAAAAAATACGGAAGGATAATAGTATCTAAAGTTTTCCTTAATCAATTTGCACCACAAAAGCTTATAGAAGCTATTATAAATGAAGGGTTTCAAGCTATCATTGTTTTGGGTGAAAAAGAGGATTCTGATGTTGATGTGGCAATGGCTGTAGAAGCCCTAGATGCTATATACAAAAACGATGTTGATTATATAGCTATAGGAACTAGGGATACTGATTTCTTGCCTGTTATCTTAAAAGCTAAGGAATGTGGAAAAAAAGTTATTTTACTTGCAGTTGAATCGGCTCTTTCATCTAGCCTTAAAAACGCTGCAGACCATGTCGAATTCTTCTAGCAGCAAAAGTTAAATATTTTCTACAATTAATCAATAGTTATAATTATGGAAGAGAAGGATTTAGTGCCTGCACCAAGAAGCAATTTTTTGTTAGTCACATGTCCAAAATGTAGAAATAGACAGGTAATTTTTAATAAACCCTCAAGTGTTGTAACTTGCTTAAAGTGTAATGAAACACTAGCTGTACCAACCGGAGGAAAGGCTCGTCTTAAAGCAAGAATTTTGAAAGTTTTTTGAGATAGTGTAATTTTTTAGATTTTTTATTTTATCAGAGTAAAATTAATATATGAGGAAAAAACTCAAGAAAATAAGAAAATCACAAGTTACAAAAGAAGAAGTAACTGCTGATGTGGTTTTCTTGTGCATATCAGCGCTTATTTCTTTCATTATCGTCTTCCTGTTCGATATACATCACAGCTTCTACGAATGGCCAATGTCATTAAAATTTATTTTCAAAACTCCATATCCCTATCTTCTCTTTGTACCAATAGGTACGATAGTGATTTTTG
>CAYWME010000063.1:0-4171 GCA_964459585.1 uncultured archaeon
GAAAAATCCTACCTGATGTGTTTTTGGTCAAAGAAGGCACAAAACTAAAAGACTTTGCTTTTCAAATTCATACAGATATAGGAAAAAATTTTATAGCAGGAATAGATGCAAGAACAAAAATGAAGCTAGGTGCTAATTATATAATCAAGCATAGAGATGTTATAGAAATAGTTCATTCATGATTTTTAAACAATTTTTAATTTGAACTTTTAAACAACATTTATGGGATATCCTTTAAGAATACGAAAATTTTTAAACTCAAAGAAAATTTCTGTAGGTGATAAGATTCTAATTAAGACTAAAGACGGAGAAAAGATAAAAGGCATACTTTTGCCAAGAATCGAGATTGGTGACAAAAACTCTCTTGTTTTGAAACTTTCAAATGGATATAATCTGGGTATTGAATTCAAAAAGATTCTAAAAATTAAGAAAATAAAAAAGGCGTGGAGGCTAAAAGAAAAGAAACAAAAAAAAGAAACTACGATTTTTTTCAGAAAATCGCTGCCAACGATTTCGTTGCTTTCTACAGGAGGAACGATTGCAAGTAGAGTTGACTACAGAACCGGTGGTGTTCACGCCTCTTTTGATGCCAAAGATATAGTTGAGCAAGTTAATGATTTAGGTGAAATAGCAAATGTTCACGCAAGAGAAATAATGAAAAAAATGAGTGAGGATATGAAGCCTTCTGATTGGATAAAAATAGCTAGAGAGGTCTACAAACAAATTAAAAAAGGTAGCAAAGGAATTATAGTTACTCACGGAACAGATACAATGCATTATACTTCTGCTATTCTTAGTTTTATGTTAAGAGACTTAAATGTGCCTGTTGCTTTAGTTGGCTCGCAAAGAAGTTCTGACAGAGGAAGCAGTGATACAGTGATGAATTTAAGTTGTGCAGCTAATTTTGTGGCAAATAGCAATATAGCTGAAGTGGTAATAGTTATGCACGCTAGTATAAATGATGACTTTTGTTATGCGATAAGAGGAACCAAAGTTAGAAAAATGCATACGAGTAGAAGAGACGCTTTCAGGCCTATAAATGATATGCCTTTAGCAAAAGTCTACTGGAAAACAAAAAAAATAGAATATTTGAATACAGATTACAATAGAAGAAACAACAAAAAACCAAAGTTAGATACAAAAATAGAGCCAAGAGTTGCTTTGATAAAAATTTATCCAGGAATGGATCCGGAAATTTTTGATTTTTACATCAGAAAAAAATACAAGGGCTTTGTTTTAGAAGCTACTGGATTAGGTCATGTACCAACGAGTGGAAAAAATTCAATACTTTCAAAAATAGAAAAATCAATCAATAAGAACATACCTGTTGTGATAACATCCCAATGTATTTATGGAAAAACACATCCAACGATTTATCATAACTTAAGAGAGCTTTACAAGCGAGGAGCTATTTTTGTCGAAGATATGTTGCCTGAGGTTGCCTATGTGAAATTAATGTGGGTTCTTGGGCATACGAAAAAAATTGAAAAAGTTAGAGAGATGATGACAAAAAATATTGCAGGAGAAATCTCAAAATCATTAAAAGTGGAAACGTTTTTATTCTAAAAATATGGCATCATCAACTATATTGTCAGAATCTTTATCCAACGGCAACACAATTTTTGCAATGGTCTTTGGGTCGTGTTTATTTCCTTTTGAAAGTTTGTCGTAATATTTCATCACAGCGATCGTCGCAGCTCTAGTTCCTTTGAACTTTTTACCTGCAATTATAAGAACTTTTGATTTTTTATTAAACGGATTGTCTATTTTTACGACAATTCCAACATCATCTTCATAATAATATTTTTTGGAGAAAGATGAATAAACAGCCCATTCTTTTTCTTTTACGAATTTGATTGGCATTTTTTTATTGAGTTTTTCAATCAAAATATTAACTTTTGGGCCACCCAAGATTATGAGATTTTTTTTCAAATCATCTCTCGTTACCTGTGTATCTAGTTTATAATTGAGGATTGGTGCATCCAAGCATATTTTTCCTAGGAAGAAACACAAGTCAATTGCTGCATATCCATCAGAAGCTCTTGCTCCATATTTTCCATGCGGGTCAGGTGAACCAACAACTACGAGTCCGTTGAATTTACCATTTTTTATGAAAGACTTGAAAAATTCGATTTCTGTATATTTTTTTCTTTTGATTATCGATTTGGGTTCGTCAAGAAGTTTGAAAGATATAACAGGAAATCTAACTCTATAAATTTTTGCAACAGCACCAACTCTTTCTTCCTTTCTAACTAATTCTAAAATCCCAATCTTTTCGAGTTTCCTCATATAGTAATAAACTTTCTGCTCGTGCACTTTCAGCTCTCTTGCTATGTCCATCGCACAACCAGGCTTTTTGTATAGTTTTTTCAAAATTTTAACAACAAGTGGATTAGAAAACAACCCTAAGTCTTTATTTCGAAGTATTTCGAAAACATGATAGATTTTTTCGTTCGAATTCTCTTCTTCAACATAATACTTCATACTCAATTATTTTTTAGTATTATAAATAAATTTTTAATGGTTTCTAGAAATTTTATCTTATTTCTTTAGACGTTTTAACTATTTTTTTATCAAGTTTTTAGAATGGCTTATAAGCAAATTAAATTAACTTTCTTTTATGAAATGCCCGAAATGTAATTCAGAAAAAATAACAATAGTTAATAACAGTTATCCTCCTTCTTATGAATGCCTGGAGTGTGGGTTCACTTTCATCAGAATGGAAAATCCACTAATAGAGGGCTAGGATGTGTGGTATATTTGGATATATTGGAAACAGAAGAGCCTCGTCTATTGTGCTTAGAGGACTTAAAAGATTGGAATACAGGGGATATGATTCATGTGGAATTCTAACTATTTCGAAGTCTGGATTTTTCCTAAGAAAAGACGTGGGAAAAATAGATGAAGTAAACGAAAAAGAAAATTTTGAAGACATGGACGGAAATATAGGTATAGGTCATACGAGATGGGCTACTCATGGTGGTGTTTCAAAAGTTAACGCACATCCTCATCTAGATTGTTCAGCTTCCATAGCTGTTGTTCATAACGGAATAATAGAAAATTTTTTAGAACTGAAAAAGGCTCTAATTAAAAAAGGCCATGTCTTTAAAAGCGAAACAGACACAGAAATAATAGCTCATTTGATCGAAGAATTTATTAAAAAAGGTTTGAGCTTTGAAGAGTCATGTAAAAGAGCTTTTTTGAATTTAAAAGGAAGCTTTGCTGTTTTAGTCGTGAACAAAAAAGAGGACAAGATAATAAGTATAAGGAAAGATTCACCTCTAGTCATTGGAGTGGGAAACGGTGAGATGTTTGTTTCTAGTGATATACCTGCTTTGTTAGAATTCACCAAAAAAATTGTTTTTTTAAATAATTTTGACATGGTGACCATTGATAAGAATGGGTTTAAAGTTTTTAATTTGATAGAAGGAGAAGTTAAGAGGAAAGTTGAGATAATCGATGCAGAAATCGAGGTAGCAGAAAAAGGGAAGTTTGATCATTTTATGATAAAAGAAATTTTAGAGCAGGTTAAAGTAATTGAGAGAGCCTCTACTCAAGAAGAAAAAATAATGAAAGTTTTTGCCGAGAAAATAAAAAACGCAAAAAATGTTTATTTAATAGCAGCTGGAACTTCTTATCATTCTTGTTTAGCCGCACAATATATTTTTTCAAGAGCAGGTGTATTCGTAAGACCTATAGTTGCTTCCGAATTCAACAATTTTATCGACTGCATAAGTAGAGATGACTTAATTATTGCTGTTTCTCAATCCGGAGAAACTGCTGATGTTTTAGATATTATAAAGAAAGTTAGAAAAAAAGGATGTGAAATTCTTTCCATAGTAAATGTTTATGGTTCGACTTTGATGAGAGAAAGCGACGGTTACATTTTGATAAAAGCAGGACCAGAGGTTGGTGTTGCAGCAACAAAGACCTACACAGCACAGTTAATAATTTTCATTTTATTGTACGGATATCTTACAAACAAAGTGGATGAAACTAAAAAATTGATAAAAGAAATCAAAAACAAAATTTACGATCTTGTTGCAAGACATAGAAGAGAGTATATCAAAAAAGTTGCCGAGAAGTTGAAAGATAAACAACATATTTTCTTGATAGGAAGGGGTCAAGAATTTGTTACTGCTTTAGAGGCTGCGTTGAAAATAAAAGAAAT
>CAYWME010000064.1:0-4094 GCA_964459585.1 uncultured archaeon
TAACAGTAGTTGGCTTTCCATATCTTCTTTTCTCAACAAAAACTCTTATTTTTTGTTTTTCTTTTTCAAGTATCTCGCAAACGCAAAGGTCTTTTGGCAAACCACACTTTGGACAGATCTCTGCCATCTCTAACCTCCAACTTTCTTTTCTCTTAAAACCGTAAGAATTCTTGCAATTGTCTTTTTAATGCTCCTGATCTTGCCTGGATTTTTAATTGGTCTTCCCATTTTAACATTAGCTAACTCTTTCATCAACTCTAATCTTAATTCTTTTAGTTTCTTATTTAAATCTTCTGGTTTCATTTTTCTTAAGTCTTTTATCTTCATTCTCTCATCTTCTCAAATTCAATTTCTTTAGGAGCTTCCTTCATGATTCTGACCTCAACTCCAACTATTCCTGGTTTAATCATTGCTTGTGTTTTAGCAACTTGTACGTATTTTTCGGCATAATCTCCGCTAACAGCTATAAACCCCTTTCTGAATTTTTGGAACCTTGATCTTTCCTTTCCAGCAAGCTTTCCTCCTACTCTTATCATAGCCCCTATAGCACCAGCTTCGATGATTTTATCCAAATAATAATTACAGACTTTTTTAAAGTGAATTCCTCTTTCGATTGCCTTTGCTATTTTTCTCGCCACTATGTTGGCGTCCAAAAACGGATTTTCTACTTCTCTTATGTCAAACATAGGGTTTTCAAGGCCAAATTTCTCTCTTATCTCATCAGCCATTCTTTGTAAAAGTCTCGTTTTTCCCATAAATAAACCGGGTCTTTCTAAGTAAACTATGATTCTCGTACCAAGACCTGTTTTTTCGATCTCACTGTGACTATAACCTCCTCTGTCAAAATTTTTTCTTAGATATTCTTCTAGCAAAACCTTCTTTCTCCCCTCATTGACGAACAATCTTTCTATAGCCATCACCTCTCACCGAGCACTATGGTCAAGTGCGATGATTTTCCAACTCTCCCTGCAAACTT
The DNA here is from genome assembly GCA_964459585.1 of uncultured archaeon. Classification (GTDB taxonomy): domain Archaea; phylum Aenigmatarchaeota; class Aenigmatarchaeia; order CG10238-14; family EX4484-224; genus EX4484-224. The sequence goes on from CAYWME010000064.1 coordinate 977, forward strand.
TGCTCTAGTTTTTCCCAACAAAAATTTTTCACCCTTATCTGCTTTTATTTGTTTTATAAACAATTTAGATTCTTCCATCCCTTTTCTTTTTGCATTAGCTTTGGCTGAATTAAGAACAGATAAGATTGTCTTAGCTGTTTTCGTATAATATTTTCCATCAATATCAACTTTTTTGTCAATTAAATTTTTTAAAAATTTCTCAGCTCTCAAAACTTTCATGCCTCTTAAAACTTTACAAACAACCTTTGCGTTTTTCAAAGAAACTCTTGCGTTTTTCAGAATAGCTCTTGCTTCCACATTATCACTTCTTACTTGCTACGAATTTTGAACCTCTTGTAGCTCCAATACCAGGAGCCGAATGTTTAACCTCTTTGACAGGAATAGAAAACTCTCCCAACCTATGACCAATCATTTCAGGTTTTATCTCTACTGTAACCCACTTTCCTGATCTGTCTTCAGATTTAGAACCACCTCTATAAACACCGAGTTTAGCTCCAACCATTTGTGGCAAAACAACCATATCCCTTTCATGAGTTCTTATGTATTTTCCAGGGTTCTTTTTTATTTTTTCTAACAATTTTTTTTGCCTTTCAGTTAAACCTCTCAACAAAGATCTTCTCGCTCTTGATTTTAAGAGCTGAGCAAATTCCTTTATACTCATTTTTTTAAGTTCTTCGAGTGTTTTCCCCCTGTATCTAAACTCTTTTGCCATATTCTAAACATTTTGATTTAGCTTTTTTAAATCTTTTTTGTTTATCTTTTCTTTTTCTTTCTTCCTTTGGGACTTATGCTACCAACTTTTGCTCCCGATGGTTTTCTCCTGGACACAAATTTCTGTCTCGGGCTTTTACTTTTTCCTCCAAACGGATGATCTACAGGATTCATAGCAACTGCAACTGTTCTTGGATATAGTTTGCCTCTTGCATGCATTGCATGCCATTTCTTACCAGCTTTAACCCATGGTTTTTCGACTCTACCAGAACCAGCTGGTACACCTATCATAGCTCTGCATCTTACATCAAATTCTCTCACTTTTCCATTTGGCATTAACACAGAAACTTTATTTCCAGATTTGCCAGTAACGACACCAAAACTACCAGAACTTCTCAATAATTTTGGTCCAGAACCAGGCTTTGTTTCTATGCAACAGATCTTAGTACCCTCTGGTATATCGCCAAGCTTGACGACATTACCAACAGAAATCTCACCATCATATTTAATCTTTTGTCCTACCATAATGCCTTCTGGTGCTATATGTAAAAGTTTTTTTCCATCAGAAAATTTCACAATCATCACAGGAGCGCTTCTTCCAGGATCATGAACTATATCCTCTACAACTCCCTCTATTTCATAAGAAGGATGAAACTTAACTCTACCTGCATATCTATGGCTGGGAGCCCTATACCTAGGCCCGCCCCTTCCTCTTGCCTGAGATATAATTCTTTTTCCCATTATCCCAACAACTTAATTATGAAGTTGATGCTTATAAATTTCTTTAGCTATTTATATTTAACTAAATGGAAGAGCTTCCTCTTCATATTTGAGGCTACAAAGCCGATAAAAAACTCTTAGGTATTATTAAGGACTCTGCTAGATATGTATTAAAAGTTGTGAAAAAAATTTGATAGAAAGTAAAAGATTTCTAATAAGATACTTGTTTGATGAAAAAATTTAAGCTATTTCTAATTCTCTTCTTATATATTCCACATCCTTTTTTGTTCTTTGTTTCGATTCTTCCTCTTTCTTTTCTTCAACAATCTCTTCTTCTTTTTTCTTAGGTATAACTATGTTGTTTTTTATGTTGTTTGCTATTTCTGCTAACTCTTCTTCTTTTACATTTTCTAATGGTTTGTTTTCTATTAAAGGAATTTGGTCTTCGTAGTATGGATATACTTTTATATGAAAGTGTTGAACAGCAGATGGTAAAATGCCTATACCAACTAGTTTAGCGTTTAAAGCTTTTCTCATCGATAGAGAAATGTACTCTGCGATTTCAAACACTTTTTTACTTAATTCGGGGTTTTCTTCGAAGCTCGAATAATGTGATTTAGGAATAACAATAGTCATGCCTTTGCTTCTCGGATATACATCTAAAAACGCTATAACGTCTTCATCGTCATAAACCACAAAAGCTTTCAAACTTTTATTAGCAATTTTGCAGAAAATACATTCATTCATAGTTTAAATTTATAGATAATCATTTAAGAGTTTTTAAAACCAATAATTTTTAATACTAAATAGAGCAATTTAAGAGAGTGGTAGAATGGTTAAAGAAGGTAGACCAAGAAGAGGAAGTTTGGCGTTTTATCCAAGAAAGCGAACAAAAAGGATATATCCAGCTATCGATATATATCCAAAAGTAGAAAAAGTTAAAATTTTGGGGTTTGTTGGATATAAGGCAGGAATGGGTCATGCCGTAATTGTCGATAACAAAAAAGGTTCGCCAACATTCGGAAAAGAGATAACTATTCCTGTTACAATAATAGATGCGCCTCCATTAAAAGTTATTGGAGTTAGATTTTATCAAAAAGTTGGCGACGGATTTAAAGTTTTGAGTGAGGTATGGGCCAAAAAACTACCTAAAGATTTGAAAAGAAAAATTAAGACAATAAAAGGAGTGGAACATTCTAGCAAATTAAAAGAAATTGAAAATTTATTGGAAAAAATCAGCAAAATAAGGCTTATTGTTTGTACACAACCAAGAAATTCTGGAATAAGAAAAAAGAAACCAGAGGTTTTAGAAATCGAAATTGGAGGCAATGTTAAAGAAGCATTTGAGTATGCTAAAAATCTTTTAGGTAAAGATATATCACCTAACGAAATTTTCAAAGAAGGTGAGGTTGTTGATGTAATTGGGATTACAAAGGGTAAAGGAACTGCTGGGCCCGTCAAAAGGTTTGGTGTAACAATTCAAGTTAGAAAAGCGACCAAAAAGAGAAGACATGTAGGAACTTTGGGCGCGGAAGGGGTAGGAAGAGTAAGATGGACAGTGCCTCAGGCTGGTCAGTTAGGTTTTCAAAGAAGAACTGAAATAAACAAAAGAATTTTAAAAATTGGTTTAGATGGCAAAGAGATAACTCCAAAAGGCGGACTTAAAAGATATGGTATTATAAAATCA
>CAYWME010000065.1:0-3992 GCA_964459585.1 uncultured archaeon
CCCTTCTTCTAACCTTTCTTTTTATTTTTCTAGCACACATTCTTTAATTTCTTTATCGAATCTCAACCTCTTAAAACTTGGTGCTCTCAGTTTCTTTTCTTTTGTCAATTCTAGATATTCCACTTCAGCTATATACTTCGGCTTTACAAACACAGTTTTTTCTATAATTTTCCTTTCCTCTTCAAACACATCAAATGGACTGCTTTTTATTATGTTTTTTTCCAGAAGTTTCTTGATTTCTTCTAATCTTTTTTCAGACCAATTCCCAGTGCCTACTCTTCCAATATACCTGAGCTTTCCATCATCGTAAATACCAAGCAACAAAGCCCCAAAAAAACCCTTTCTTTTCCCTTCACCTTTTGTAAACCCACAAATTATAGCATCTATAGTTTTTGTTGCCTTTATCTTTAGCCAATTCTTCGATCTCTTACCAATAAGATATACAGAATCTTTCTTTTTCGCTACAATTCCTTCTAGTTTCATTTTTTTGACTTTTTCAAAAAACGCAGTACCTTTTTCTTCTACGTATTCGCTTACGATTACACCAAACCCATCTTTCACAGTTTCTTCTAGGGTTTCTCTCCTCTCAGTCCAGCTTAAACCACTCAAGTTTTTACCATCCTTGTACAGTATGTCAAAAACAACATATACGGCTGGATGGAGTTTCGATAAAATCTCAATCCTGAATGGGTTATCAACATGTTCTCTCTCTTCCAACAGATAGAAATCTGGTTTACCATTTTTCAGAACAACAATTTCACCATCAAGTATCACTTTCTTCCCTTCTATGTTCTCCCAAATTCTTTTTAACTCAGGATATCTGTTTTCAAACCAAACCAATCTCCTATTCAGAAGTCTTACTTTTTTATTTTGAACATCTATATACGCAATACATCTCGTTCCATCTAACTTCAATTCAAAAACCCAGTCTTTAGAATCAAAAGGTTCAGAAGGGAAAGCTAACATCGGATTTATTAAACTATCAAATAGGTCCATAATTTATTTCTTTTTCTTCTTTTTAGCAATTTCCACACTAGCCTTAAGCGCTTCCATCAACCCTTTAACTTCCTTTTCTGGCTTTCTTTCTTCTATCACGATTTCTTTTCCTTTTAGTTTCGCTTTTATCAGTCTTTTAAGTTCTTCTACGTACGTATCCTTAAATTTCGAAAGATCAACATTTCTTTCAGTTAATTTCTCGATTAGAGCCTCTGCAAGCTTTAATTCTTTTTCTTTTACTGGTACAAGATTCTTAAGTTCAGGAATTTCTTCCATTTTCTTTATTTCATCAATATAGTGAAGTATGTGCATAACCAAACCTTTCTTGTAGGCTCTTATAGCTACTAAATATTCTTTATTTCTCATAACCACCTTTGCTATAGCCGCTTTATTTGTCAACCTTAATGCTTCAGTTAGAAGTGAATAAGCCTTTTCACTTCCTCTATCTGGTGCAAGATAATAAGACGTTTCAAAGAAAATTGGATCAATTTGACTTATGTCAACAAATTCTTGTATTTCAAGAGTTTTGGTTGTCTTCAATCTCAGTTTCTCTAGATCATTTTTTTCGATTATGATGAACTTCCCTTTAGAAATCTCAAAACCCTTTTTAATTTCATCGTTTGGTATTTCTTTATTACACACAGGACACCAATTCTTATGTCTTATAGGATGCCCTTCTTTATCTAAGTTTCTAAATTTTACGATTTTTTCTCTTATTGCTGGATATACTTTGACAGGAATCGAAACCAACCCAAAGGAAATGGAGCCTTTCCATATCGCTTTTGGCATAATTATAATTAAACGACTTCAATATTAACCCTTTACATTTAATCCAAGTTCTAACGCTTTTTCGATAACAGTATCAAATTCTTTATGTGTTACAGTTCTGTTAATTTCTTCAAAATCCTTTGCTTTCCAATATGGAGTATATTGATCCATTATGTTAATCAAAGCGTTTTCAAGATTTTCACTTATCCATTCTAAAATTTTGAAGCTGCAACATTCAACATGATTCGGCATAACAAGATGTCTTATAACAATCTCAGCGTGATTTTTTCCTATCAAAAAATTTCTTGTTACAGTTCTCCAGTAATTTTTAACTTTTGTATATTTACTAGCACAATCATCATTTCCGAATTTGAAATCTCCTAGATATACGTCCACAATTCCGTCTAACAATTTCATAGAATCTTCACTCATATACATGTTCGAGTTCCAAATTACAGGAACGTTGCACTTAACGTTTTTTAAAATTTCCAGAATCCCTTTAAGATACATGGTTGGCTCACCACCAACCAAATTCAAATTTCTAGTTCCAGACTCTCTCCTCTTTTCAATAATTCTAGCCAATACATTAGGTTCAATTTCGATACCGCTTTCTAATCTGTGACTAATTGTGTAGTTTTGACAAAAAACACAATACATATTACAAGACCAGAAAAATATAGTGTGACTAGGCACAAAATAACTTTCCTCTCCAATATGAACAAACTCACTCGAAACCCAAATTTTATCGTCGACTTTACAAACTCCCAATTGGCCTTTTTTTCTGTTAACTCTACATTTCCATTCACAGAGTGTGCAACTCTCAAGAATTTTGTTCGCTATACTTATTTTTAAATCCAATAAATTTTTTCCATTGATTTTATCTGACTCTTTTATAAAATTTTTTTCCTGGTAGAAAGTTTCTAGACTTTCTTCATGAATTTTCCAAAGTTTTTTTAAACTAAAACTTTCATCAAAATCAACACCAATTCTTTTAGCTATTTGGAAATTTGAAAGCACTTTGTTTTTAACTTTTTCAACATATTTAGGTATAGTTTTTTTAACAACTCTATTTTCCAAAGCATTTATTGCATCTTTCCTTACGATTTCCCACATAATTTCTTATCTATTATGAATTAAATTTAGTTTTTTTAAGAAAATCAGATTTATTGCTTTTTCAAACACGCCCTTATAAAACCAAAGAAAAGCGGATTAGGTTTCATAAATCTAGATGTGAATTCTGGATGTGCTTGTGTCCCAACAAAATATATATGTTTATCCCTTGGCAATTCTATAAATTCGACTAATCTGCCGTCTGGTGACATCCCAGAAAAAACCAACCCATTCTTTTGAAGTATTTCATGATATTCTGGGTTCACTTCATATCTATGCCTATGCCTCTCTGTAATCTTATCTTTTCCATACAATTCTCTAACTATGCTCCCATTTTTTAATACGGCTACTTGAGCACCAAGCCTCATACTTCCACCATATTCAGAATCTTCAATTATTTTTCTTTGTTCGGGAAGTATGTCTATAACAGGGTGTGGAGTATCTGGATCTATCTCCGTGCTGTTTGCTCTTTCTAATTTACAAACATTTCTAGCAAATTCAACCACAGCTAATTGGAGACCAAAACAAAGACCAAGAAATGGTATGTTGTTTTCCCTAGCAAATTGTATAGCTTTAATTTTACCTTCTACTCCAGAACTTCCAAACCCACCAGGAATTATTACACCATCGAACTCTTTAAGAATTTCAATTTTCTTTTCATTTTTTTCAAAATCTTTCGAATTTATAAAAACAATATTTGGTTTTACATCATTGTGCCACGAAGCATGTTTAACAGCTTCTATAACAGACACATAAGAATCAGCAAGCACAAAACTTCCTATATCGAAATATTTCCCAACAATTGCTACCTTAACTTCTTTTTTTAAGTTTCTTATTTTATTTATCATTTTTTCCCATTTACTTTTATCTTCGGTCATCACTCTTCTTTCATCAAGATTAAAACGGTCAAGAATTATTTTAGAAAGCCTCTGTTTTTCAAAAACCAGTGGCAGTTCGTAGATGATTTCAACATCTGGATCAGAAATAACATTTTCTTCTTTTACGTTGCCAAAAACCGCTATTTTTTTCTTTCTGACTTCATCTAATGGTTTTTCTGACCTACATATTATTAAATCTGGTTGAATACCGAGCTCTCTTAACATTTTAATGCTGTGTTG
>CAYWME010000066.1:0-3978 GCA_964459585.1 uncultured archaeon
ATTTTAGAATTAATATTTTTCATTATAGGCCGGGGTAGCTTAGTTGGTTAAAGCGCCGCGCTCATAAGAAAATGAGCTTTGACAAAAGATGAAAGCTAAGACACGCGGAGACCGCGGGTTCGAATCCCGCCCCCGGCATGAAAGTTTTTTCTTATCCGTGTTTTAAATTCAATCCCCCCTTTCTATTTAAATAAATTAATTACTAAACAATTTGAATGGTATGAAAAAAGGCGAATTCACAATAATTATAGGTCCTATGTATTCTGGAAAAACAGAAGAATTGATAAGACAAGTGCACAGGTATAAAGCAGCTGAGTTGGGTTACTTGGTTTTTGGTCCAGAAAATTCTAAATATAGATACAATGAGTTGGGAGATAAACTATGCTCAAAATCAGGCGTATGTATAGATAATGTACATTGGATAAAAACGGATGAAAACGGCATTTTAGAAATGACAAAAATTATATTAAAGCATCAAGATAATCTAAGAGTCATAGGAATTGACGAGATTCAATTCTTTACGTTATCAACCTATATTAAGAAAACACCAGAAGAAGTCTCACTCGAAGTTCCATATATTTGGGATTTAATAGAACTTCTGACAGAATTAGGATTTAATGTAATTGCTGCTGGTCTTGCAAAGAGTTATAGAGGTGACCCATTTTCTCCTGGTATGGCTTATTTAATAACCGTTGCTGATAAAATAATCACTCTGAGATCAATTTGTGACGAGTGTAAGAGAGAAGGAAAAATTGTTGATGCAATACATAGTCAGAGGATTTTAATTAATGAGCATGGTGAAAGAAAACCAGCTAGTTATGATGATTCATTGGTTGTTGTTGGGTCGAAAGACTTGTACGAGGCCAGGTGTAAAGATCATTTTGAAGTTAGAAAAAAACCAAAATCAGAGTTTAGAAAAACTCTAGAAAAAATCTTATCAGATCTCTATCAATGATTTTTGCGAATAATTCTTAATAAATTTTAAAAGTTTTCCAACCTTTTTATTAAATTCTTCTTTATAGTATCTCCAATCAATTTCTTGATTTTGATAATTGTCTATATCAATTGGCCCATTTTTTGTCTGAATAATCTCAGCAAAAGATCCTGGCTCATAAACAAGTTTCTCGTTTTCCACCTTATCGAAAATCTCGTCTCTTCTTGTTTTTTTAATCCTTTCTTTTTTGCCCCTCTTTTTTATTATTAACCTAAGGTCTTCCAATCTTATCTTACCCTTTTTAAGTGCCATTAATCTCTCTTTTATATACTCTCTTGCTTTATCTTCTTCTCCGTTTAGGATCAACATTGTGGCATTCTTGATTGTTTCTGACGTGTATATTGATACATTTTTCGAAAGATGAGACAAAGTAGCAGTACTCATTATCATGTTATCTTTTTCAAATATAGGCATATTGCCTATGAGAAGAGCTTTATCAACTTTCTGCTCATATTCTATACCAATGGGTTTTTTAGATATAACGTAATCTTTACCAAAATATAGAGTGTTTTCTAGGTTTCTAAACTTTTCTAATTTTTTCCTAACATCTATATATTTTTCTTTGAAAGGTTTGCTCACTCTGTAGAAAAAATTTATTGATTTTCTTATCAACCCAACCAAAAAAAGCTTTGTAAAGTCATCGATTTTTATTCCATTAAAAAAAGACGAATTATATATTTTCAACAATTTTTCAATAGCCCAGCTTTCCATTAACTTAACTTTTGATAGTTTTTCAGCAACCTCAAGATTAAGATCCGTGACAAAGACGTTATCATATATACCTTCCTTTAAAGTCGGTTTGATCCTTATACCCTTCTTGTTAATTAAGTTATATTGCCTTGGATCCTTACCATTATCTATACAAAGTTTATTGACAATCAAATGTGGTAGTGTGTTTATTGCTCGTGTAACATACTCCAAAGTCCCATATGTCATTTTTGAAACTATATAGAGAGAAGGTAGGAATCTTTTAGCTATTTCGTAAGTGTTTCTTATATCACTTAAATTATGTTGTTTTATTCTCTTTATATCCGATCTAAAAATCTCAAACGCAGTCGTTTTATAATTTTCTAATTTTAAAGTTTTTGCAAGAAACTCTAAATTGCTTTGCGCCAACGGAAGAAGCTTAGCAAAATAGAGTAAATCTAGATTGATCATTCCAGGAAAGGTCACTCCTCTTTTTGTTCCAAAAGCTACAGGTAGGCTCATAGTTTGAGGGGGCTCCCAGTAAGGAGATAACGTGAATTTTTTCAATCCTAATTTCTTAGCCCTTTCCAACATGTACTTCGAATCAAAACCATCACTATTGAATCCGACAAAAAACCATGGTTTATATTTTTTGATCATTTCAGCAAAAATTTCCATCGCATCGATTTCTTTACGAACAAAATTTTTACTAGCCAATACTTGCTCTTTTTCGTCTTGTTTTCCACCTATGAGGATAATTTTATCTCGATTTGGATCTGGAAATCTTCTGGGATTTTCAACTTCTATGTCCCATGCTAACATAGAAAGTCTCTTCATTTCGTTAAACGACAATTCTCTTTTTTTGTGTATTTCTTCTTCTTGTATATCTATCTCATAAACTCCAATTGGACTTAATTTATATTTTTCAAAAAATCTCCTAAGATTTGGATTATTCTCAAACCAGTAATCTTCTAAGGAATTTGTATTTAAATTTCTAGCAAATACTTGAATATATTTTTTTTTACACTTTCTTCTGTAATACACATTCGTTATTATTAGGTTCATTTAATTTTGGAATAATTTTTAAGTTTAAATAAATTAAACTCATTTCTATCAATTGATGCCATGTATTTCGTTGCTCCGCCATATATAATCACCAAACCCTCTAAGTACTGGAAAATAATTCAAAAGATAGGAGAAGAATTACTTACGCAAATCAAAGATATACCGCCTAGAAAGGTTCATGTGTTTATGTGGCCAAAAACTTCTACTAAAATTTCTACCCACCCCGGCAACAAGAAAAAAGTCCCATTGTTTAAAGATCCTTTAGCGCCTTATTCTCAAACACCTAGAATGGTTATGAAAAAACTATATGAATTGGTTGGAAAAAACGCATATCTAATTGTATTGGGTGGTATTCCGCCATTAATGGCGTTAGAATCTGAAAACGGAAAAAGAGACTCTCTGAAACTAGTGGAGCCTCTGAGAGATTTTTACAGACCGTTCTCAAATGTTGCTGGTCTAAGCGTTTCTAAAGCAAAAAAATATGGAAAGACAAGCTAAAAAAACTTGAATGGTACAAAAAAGAAATCGAAAACGAAAACATAAAAATAAACGAACAAGAATTGATAGAATTACTTTCGTTAAGTGGCGGGTTTGACGAAAAAACTGAAAAAGAGTCTCTATCACAAATTAGAAAATATATGATCAATTTTATTGAAACTTATATAAAAACACAATCAAAAAATCAAAAGGTCAATATATTTGCTTTAATGCCTAGAAGCAGTTGGCATTTTTCTGTATTAAGAAAAACTCTTAGTAACCTAGATAAAAAATCGTACGAATTCTTTTATAGAGATTTACAAAAAAACGCAAACAACGATCCATTAGGCTACACGTCTCCTAAAATAGTTACTAGGCTTAGAAACTACATAAAAACTCAACTGAAAATACCAAAAAAATTTGAACGGTATGTTGATAAAAGAACAGAGGAGGATATTGAATTTTTCATGCCACCCAACTATGATCCAATTTCTAAATCGTTCAATCCATTTTACGACGATGAGTTAGAGAAATTCCTTAAACCTTCTATAAAAACAACAATAACGTATAAAGATTCAAAGAACAGAATTACCGACAGAGAGAGAGTTAAAAATTTAGATGTCCCACCTTTTGAGCCAATAGAATCTCTAATAGTCAGACTATATGAAAAAATAGGAGAACTAAAACCAGCTATTTCGATAAAATCAAACTCTTCAGAAAAAAAAGGTGATTTAAGAGCTTCTGATTTGGCCATC
>CAYWME010000067.1:0-3969 GCA_964459585.1 uncultured archaeon
GTGATTTTTGTATTGATTAAAGTTTTTTTAATAGGTTTAAAAGAAGAAATCGAATAGAGAAACTTATAAATTACTATAAAAGAATTTGTTTTGTTGATGAAAATGTTTGGAAAAAAGAAAAAGTGTCCAAATTGTGGAAAAGAAACGAAAGATACTTGGTTTTATTGTCCTTATTGCGGATTTGACTTAAAAGAAACAAAGTGGCTTTCTGGAACTTTCTCGAGATACAGAAGCATATTCGATGAAATTGAAAAGGAATTTGAGAGAATAGATAAGTTTTTCTCTAGTGCAAAAGAAGAGTTTTTCAAATTCCCAAAATTCGAAAAATCACCAAAAGTAAGCGGAATATCTATAGTTTTTAGGTCGGGAACAGGCATGAAACCTCAAATTATGGTCAAAACTTATGGTGATTACAAGAAACTGGAACCAGAAATTAAGAAGAAACTAGGAATTGCAAGAGGTGTGGAGGAAGTTCAAGAGCCATATGAAATGGAAGAAAAGCCAAGAAAAACACCCAAGATTACAGAAGAGCCAAAAGCGTCGATTAAAAGAGAAAACAATAAAACAATTATAGAAATCAATCTTCCTGGTGTTAAAAGCGAGAGAGATGTTGATATAAAGAAACTAGAACAAAGTATTGAAGTAAGGGGATTCGCTGATGATAAGGCATATTTCAAGTTGATACCTATAAGGTTAGGTCAATCTATAAGAAGTTATAAGTTCAAAAAAGGAAAGCTAACAATAGAATTAGAATAGAATGGTAAAAACGTTGGAGATTTTATGCTTTTTTTTTCTAAAATAAAATCTATTTAAATAAGAAACCCAATTTTTAACATTCAGTGAGAGCATGAATTTGTTTAGAGACGCATTCAATAAAATCGAACATATATTTGAGAAGCTTAAACTAGAAGACGAAATATTTGAAATTTTATCAAAACCAAAAAGAACTATAAAAGTGAACTTTCCCGTAAAAATGGACAACGGACAAATCAGAATTTTTGAAGGATATAGAGTTTTGCACAATGATGCAAGAGGTCCAGGAAAGGGTGGTATAAGATTTCATCCTAATGTTAACGAAGATGAAGTCACAGCCTTGGCTTTTTGGATGACTATAAAGAACGCTGTAGTTGACTTACCATTCGGTGGCGCAAAAGGTGGTGTTGTTGTAAATCCCAAAGATTTATCAGAGAGCGAACTTGAAAGGTTGTCAAGAGCTTACATAAGAGCTATCCATGAATTCATAGGTCAAGAAAAAGATATACCGGCGCCTGATGTGGGTACAAACCCTAGAGTAATGGCTTGGATGGTAGATGAGTTTGAAAGAATCGTTGGAAGAAAAGAGCCCGGTGTAATAACTGGCAAACCAGTAGAATTAGGTGGATCGAAAGGAAGAGAGATTTCAACTTCCTTGGGTGGTTACTTCGTTTTACAAAAATTCAAAAAAGAGATGAATTTAAACATAAAAACAGTTGCTATTCAAGGAATTGGAAATGTTGGTGGAAATCTTGCTTTAATCTTACAGAAAAACGGATATAAAGTAGTCGCGATCAGCGATTCTAGAACAGGTATATACAACCCTAATGGTATAGACGTTCAAAAAGCCATTGAGTATAAAAAGAAAAATAAGTCATTAATTGGTTTTAAAGGTGGACAAGAGATAACAAACGAAGAACTTCTGTTACTGGATGTTGATGTATTAGCCCCTTCGGCCATAGAGAATGTTATAACAAAAAACAACGCAAACGAAATAAAAGCAAGAATTATTCTTGAAATGGCAAACGGTCCTACAACCTCAGAAGCAGACAAAATTTTAAATGAAAGGAACGTCCTGGTAATTCCAGATGTTCTGGCAAACGCTGGCGGTGTAACCGTCTCTTATTTCGAGTGGCTTCAAAACAAATCCAATAATTACTGGAGTGAAGAGGAGGTATTTAAAAAACTAGAAGAAAGGATGAAGAAAGCAGCCCAAGATGTATCAAATAAATCAAGAGAATACAAATCAACACTAAGAGAGGCTTCTTACATTCTTGCAATTGAAAGAATAAGTGAAGCCATAAGAAGTAAACTTTAAACTCCAGAAAATCCAATTCCGTCAACTTTCACTATTTTTTCTTTTTCGTCTATCTTAAATTTTACATCTATCAATTTTTCAATTATATCTTTATTAGTTAGAAAGTGTTTTGTAAACGCTTCAACTTTAAAAACAGATTTTCCCTTAGCAAGTACTACAAAAGGTAAAATTTGATCTGACATAAACTTGTCTAGACACGCTTCAGATTCTATTGATTTGTTTAAATTTTCTGCTAGTGTTTTTCCGACCTCTTCAGCTCTCAAACCTTTTTTTCCTAAACCGTCTTGACCTAAAACACAATTTTCAAAAATTGCATGTGCATTTAAGGAAGTTCCAGGAGACAAAGAATTTACATATTGATGATATCCGTTGATTTCTGCTTTCTTTTTAAAAGATTCCTTAAAGCCTTCTATTTGTCTTTCAGCTACTCTTGCTTTTTGAAGATTTAAAGAAGCTATACTCCATAGGTTAACGAACTTAAGTTTTCCTCTTTCTACAACTTCTAAGCTTTTCAGTTTGCTTGGTTTTACTTCGACGATGAATCTCCCACCACCTTTTGGATAGAATCCGTGGTTAATTGTTGAAAATCTCACTCTTGAGCCCATCCTTTCAAGATAGTACGAAAGAATGTGCTGTATGTATATCGTTGTGGGCGCTCCAGGTACATCTGTTCCACCAACTATCTCGAGTTTAATCTCTTTATCAGAAAGCAAAATTAACGGAAGAATGGTTTGTAATAATAGCGTTACGCTACCAGCTGTCCCTATATCTATCTTTTTGTAACTTGGTATGTTGTGTCTTGTTGGAACAAACTCAACTTCTTTCGATCCGACCTTAGCGCCCTTTAATTTAGCTGCAGTAAATTCTGCTGCAATTCTTACCCCCATCAAATGTTGAGGTCTCAGGCCTGGTTTTGGTCGATTAATTCTTATGTTGATTATTTTCACGGGCTTTAGAAGCAGAGAAGACAACGCTATAGCAGTTCGAAGGACTTGACCATGACCAATTGACCCATCGATCTTCAACATAATATGTATTAAATTTTGAGAGATATTGATAATTATTAAAAGTATGTCAATCGTAATAACTCATTCAGATGCAGACGGGTTAATTTCTTTAACTATCTTTCTAAAGGCCACTTCTGAAAAACCAAGGGCGTTCTTCACATCAGTAGGCAATCTATTGAAGACATTAGGATATGCTATCTTTTCAAATAAAGAGCACAAAAAGCTATATGTTTTTGATATTTCACCCGAACAAAGGGCTTTGAGAGCGGCTTCGGCTTTTGAAGACGTAACATGGATAGATCATCATGTAATCAGAGAAAACCTTCAAGTTCCCAACAACATTGAATTAATTGTAGATGAAAAAAAGAAAAGCGCTGCAGAAGTTGTAGCTCGATACTTTGAAATAGACGATAATTATCTTATCGAAATAGCAAACCAAGTTGACACAAACAATATTCAGACAGAGCCAGCTTGTTTTCTAAGAGACTTAATAAGTGCCTTGAAATGGAAATACTCTGGTGTAATTCTGTCAAACAAAATGAGGAGTATAGCAAGGTTCTTGGTTTCAAAACCAGTAGAGGAATTAGAGAAAAAAGAAAACATGGTTAAGCTTGTAGACGAGTTCCGAAGAAAAACAGAAGAACTCAAAAACGAAATTAGACAAAAAATTGAAACATTTTCAATTAAAAACCACAAAGTCGCTATAATAGAATCTACGTTTGGATATCCAATGTACTTAGTTTATGATGTATTAAAAGAACATGAAAATTATCCATTCGACATAATTGCCTCTCTAAATCATAAACTATTAAATAAAAAAATTATCACGAGAATTGAATTAAGAACTCAAACAAACAAAGAGTTGATTGACCTAGCGTTAAAATTCGGTGG
>CAYWME010000068.1:0-3902 GCA_964459585.1 uncultured archaeon
TTTTTTTATGACAGCATCAACGGAAGCTTTACCACCATATTTTATTGCGTTTATGAGTGCATGTTTGATTATATTCTCTTCGAGTTCCATAATATTTCTTAATCAGTAAAAAATAATAGATGCATATCCAACAACACTTCCTTTGTCACCAGTTATATCTCCGGATGTTTTGTAAGATAAAAGCTCGGATTTTTTACAACCAAGTTTTTTCATAGCAGATATTAAAATTGCAATTGCACAATACCCACAAGCGCTAGCATTAAACTCAATTATTTTTTCAAAAAACCTTTTTTCATTAAATCTTCTTATTTGTTTAATCAGTTCTAGATCTATTTTTTTCGCTTTAGCGTGCGGAAGATAATGAGAAAAATCAGAACTAGCTATAACGATCCAATTTTTCTTCGATTTTTTAATTGTTTTTGCTAGAGAGTCTCCTATTTTTTGACATTTTTCAAGTAATTCGTCGCTTGGATAATAATGCTTGATGCTTATTGGAATAAACCTGAAATCATCACCAAATCTGTATTGAAGAAAAGGTAGCTGGACTTCGATAGAGTGTTCAAACTCATGTGCTCTAAAATCATTTTCAATCAATTCACAACTTTCTTTTAATACTTTACTCGTCTCGCTGTCTATCAATATCTCGCCAAGCGGCGTCTTCCATATTCCGTTATCCATTATTGAAAAATCCTCGCCAAGACCATAGTGATTTGGCCCTAGGATTATGTAATTTGATTTTTTTATCATAGAATATACCCATGCAGCGACTGGGCCAGAGTACATATAACCAGCATGAGGGACAATTGCACCTAAAAAATTCTTTTCTATTATTTTTTTCGGTCCAAATTTATGATTAATGGAAGATTCTATTTGGGTTTTTAACATTTTTTTATCTGCAGAATAGAAAGTGCCAGCCACATAAGGTTCTCTAATTTTGATTAACACCATCAAATAATAATTTTTCTTTTAAATTTAACTTATATTACAAAAACGTAGAAAAATTAGTATACACTTTTAAATATATTTTTAAAGATAACTTTTTCGAAATTAAAAATAAATACTATCCCGTTCGATTAATAAATTAGGTGAAAATTTTGAAAACTAAGGAAAGAATTCTTATTAAAACATTAATGCACACAAAGCCTATGAAAATAATTCTCGAACTTAGAAACGGCCCAAAATATGTTAGCGTGATAGCAAAAAAAATTGATTGCACTTATTCTCATACTGTTAAGTTATTGAACTTATTCAACAATGCTGGTTTAGTTGAATTCGAAAAGAAAGGAAGAATTAAGATGGTCAAACTTACATCTTTTGGAGAGGAAGTTGGAAAGGCTGTAGAAAATTTAATTGTTAAAATAACAGAAGGCAGAAAAGCTACTTAAATTCTTCTACTAGTTTTTTTATATTCACGTTTCTATGAACTTTGTAAAATGGTTTTTTAATCTTCAGTTTCTCTTCCATTGTGTTTGTTTCTTTTTGGTAGAAAACTCCAATTGGAATTCTTCTACCCTCTTCCATAGAATAGTCCCATTCTAGAGCTTTTTCCAAAGCAGCTCTAAAGTCACTCGGATCGTGTCCAAATTCTTCTAATCTATACAAAGACTTTCTGAAGAATTTTGCAGTTCTATGATATGATACGCATGGCTGCAAAATATCCACAAAACTAAATCCTTTATGCAATATTGCCTTTTTCATTATTTCTTTAAGATAATCGACATCTATGGCAAAAGCCCTTGCAACAAAGGTTGCGCCTGATATCAGCGCCAAAAGAACAGGATTCAAGGGTTTTTCTTTTTTTCCATAAGGTGTTGTTGGGCTTACAAAATTGGTTTCTGTGGTTGCTGTTGGTTGACCTGTGGTTAATGCAAACACTTGATTGTTGTGAACAAAAAGCTTTACATCATAGTTATAATTACAAGCGTGTATAAAGTGGGAAATTCCTTCACAATACGTATCTCCATCACCAGCAAAAGCAATTACATGTAGCTTAGGGTTCGAAACTTTTATTCCTATGGAAACGGGTAAGGTTCTGCCATGCAAACCATAGAAACCACTTAACTTCAGATAATCGAAAATTTTACCATGACATCCGATTCCCGTCACTATAACAAATTCTTCTTGTTTCATTCTTTTTTCTTTCTCTAAGTCGTTTAATGCTTGTTGGAAAGCTGAGAGAATACCAAAATTTCCGCATCCTGGGCACCATGTTTTTTTCGCGTATGTCTCTAAATTCATAATTTCTCACTTATTTTTTTGATCACATAATTTGGTGTAAACGGCCTCCCATCATATTTAAGTATGACATTTTCTACATCAAAACCAACTTCCTTTTTAATTAATGATCCCAATTGACCAGTTGAATTGTTTTCTATTAAGAAAACTTTACTGGAAGTTTCTACCAAATTCTTTACTATTTCTTTAGGAAACGGAGATAGATATACAATTTGAGCAAATTTGAAATCATTGAGTTTGTCTAAAGCGTCTAATATAGCTCCTTTTGTGGAACCCCAACTTATGATCAAGTTGTTTCCTTCACCAAAGACTTTAACAGGTTCGAATTTATTTATTTCAAAGACCAAATTTTGCATTTTTCTGTTCCTCTTTTCCTTCATAGCACTCGTTACGTCTTTATCTTCTGTTGTGATTCCAAGTTCATCATGTTCATAACTGTTTGCTTTAACTAAAGTCTCGCCTGGAACAGCACGTGGAGAAACACCGTCAACAGTAATTCTATAATAACTAAAAAGCTTTTTTTTATCTCCTTTTGCAAATTTTTTTCTTATTTTGATTCTGGGGAGTTTTATCTTATCATACGAAAAATTACTTTCACCCAAATGTTTATCACCAAGAATTACAGATAAGAGTCTATACTTTTGAGAAAGATAAAAAGCTTCAACAGTTCTTAACAGAGCATCATTTGCGTCTCCAGGTGCTACAACAATTCGTGGAAATTCTCCATGACCAGAGTATAATGCTATATTCAGATCAGCTTGTTCTGTATATGTGGGTACACCAGTTCCCGGGCCAACTCTTTGGGCAAGATATACTACAAGGGGAATTTCAGATATACCTTGTAAGCTAAGAGCTTCACTCATTAAATCAAAACCACCTCCAGATGTACCGATCATAGATATGGCTCCAGCATAAGAAGCTCCGAGCGCTGCATTTATGACAGCAATCTCGTTTTCAAGTTGTAAAACAAGAATTTTGTGTTTGGACTGTCTTTTGGCAAGGAAGTGAAGTAGAGGCGTAGCTGGTGTCATCGGATAAGCTATATACACATCTAAACCAGCATAAATAGCTCCTAATCCAATCGCTTCGGTTCCACTAATGAAATACTTCTTTCTGCCAACTCTCTTAATTTTTATTATATTTTTTTGAACGGTGTTGAATGAGTCATTTAGCAATTTGATTTGTAATTCTGGGTTTTTGAGATTCTTTTTAATAACACCAGATACTTCTCTGGGTTTAATCGACAAAATTTTCAACAAAACACCAAGCAATACAGTGTTTTTTGCTATTGGTGGGGCACCATATTTTTTAAGAATTTCGCTTGTGTTTATACCCACAACAATCAAATTCTTCGGCACAATTTTTGAAATACTTTCATCGCATATTACAATTCCACCATCTCTCATCTTATTTTGATGTAAATTTATTGTATTTTCATCCAAAGCAATCATTATGTCTATATTCTCTTCTTCATGGGAGGAAACGTTATTTGAGGATATTCTTAAGATGTTAAAATTATGCCCACCTTTTATGAGGGATTGATAATCTCGGTAGTTAAAAACATAATAACCGAAGTTGGTGAAAATTTTTCCAATTATATAAGAAATTCGTGCAACACCTTCACCGGCCTTACCGCCAATCAAAATTCTTAAAACCATATATTATTT
>CAYWME010000069.1:0-3870 GCA_964459585.1 uncultured archaeon
TTCCAGGTTTTATTTTAGATTTGGAAAATTCGAAAATTTGTTTGGATATGCTAATTGCTTTTTTGTATTTCTTAATTTCTTCTTCGCTCATAGAGAATTATTATAGTTTCTATATCTTAAACATTATTTATTGAAGACAAAAATCCAGTGACAATCAAATCTATGGAATCTTTTTCACTTAATCCTCTCGACTTAAGATAGTTAAGCTGTTCGTCTGCAATTTTTCCTATAGAAGCTTCGTGAGTTAATATTGCCTTATTATCGTTAATTGTTAGTGCTGGAATTAAATTCATTTTTGAATTTTTTCCTACGACAAGGCCTTGGCAGTCCAAATGACCTTTAGATTCGTTATATCCTATGATCTTTGTGTTAGCTATTACTGTGCTATTCTTTCTTCCAACAACTCTTAATCTAGATACAGCATCTGAATTTTTTCCAATCAGAGATATACTCAAATCCAGTGTAAAATTAGAATCTTCTTTTACGTCCGCAATTGTATTTTCCCTTAGGATAGCATTCTCTTTCAACTTATAAGACATTTTTGATGTTAAAGTATTTGGTGTAAATGAGCTCTTATAAAAATAGTCCAATCTTGAATTTCTTTCCAGAATGTATTCATAATTTAAATTTACATCAATGCCTTTCGACCAAGATTGAAAATTAGTTGTCTTGAGATATGAATTCTCTTTTAAAACTATCTTTCCTCCAGCAAAATGTTTACCTGATGTCGACTTAGTTAAAGAGCCACATATCATAACTGATTTAGCTATCACATTTTTTTCTATTACTATTAAATTATTCAGAGCTTGAAATTTCTCATCACCACTTAAACCAACGCAAGTTGATATAGGTATATTTGTAGTTTTTTTGACCCAAATGAAAAATCCGTTATCTGGTTTTTTTATAAAATATTTTTTAGTCCATGGATATTTCTTCCAAGCTTCAGGGCTACTTAAAACTTCGATTCCCTCTAATCCAACTATTCTTTTAATTTCATCATTAATTTGAAGATAGTTTGCACTCTCTACACTTTTTATAACCATGTTTTTTTACCGTCCTCCAAACTTTTTTCCAATCATCAGAATTACACACTATTTTACCACCCATAAGAATGTTAACCTTATTAGGTCTCAAATATTTCATTATTTCTCCTGTGTGAGTTATAAGAATTATAGGAATGTTATTTTTGACAAATTTCTCTAGCAGTATATTGGAAATGAATCTAAGTCTTGATGGGTCAAGCCCAGAATCTATCTCATCAAGAATGACAAGTTTTGGCTTCATAGCTATTATTTGTATTATCTCGGCAGTTCTAGATTCTCCACCAGAAAGACCAACATTTATTTCTCTGTCCAAAAGTTTCTTCATTATTTTGTTATTTTCAAATTCTTTGAGGCTATCTTTTGAAATTTTTCTTATCAAATCTTTTATCTTAACTCCCTTTATTTTCGGTGGGTTTTGAAAAGATACGGATATGCCTAATCTAGCTCTTTTCTCAATGGGTAGGTTTATTATATTTTTTTCATAAAACATAATTTTTCCTTTTCTGATTACATAATTAGGATATCCTAATATAGACATAACTAGAGTTGATTTACCAGATGCATTTGGACCTAAAAGAGCATGAACTTCTCCAGCAGCCACAGATAGATCTATCCCTTTCAAAATCATCTTGCCATTAGATTCTACCCAAAGATTTTCAACTCTAAGTATCTCTTTCATAATTCTAACTTTTGCCTTGTCGCTACGAATTTAACAATTCCTTCAGTAGTCACACCCTCTTTTAATCTTATAAACAAAGGTAAATTTGGCAGATTTGCCTCTATTTTATCGTTTATTGAAGTGACTTCTATAAAGTCATTTATCAATTTTAAGACTCTATGGACAGTAGCAGGGTTAATTCCAAGATTTCTAGATATATCTCTAAGATACGTATTTGGATTTTCTTCTATGAATTTAACTATTCTGACTAATTTTTCTATGCTATCCCTTCTGATTCTTCTAGGCATAATAAAATTAAACGCGTGTTACATTTAAAAAAATATCATATCACAGATCAGGTATATTATAAAAATTTTACCTTTAATTGTTTCAAACCTATAATTTTAAAGTATTTTTAAGAGTAAGATTAAATTTTATTCTTTTTTCTTTCTAATTTTTAATTAAACACCATTTTCTTTTTCAAATAAGCGCTTGAAGCGATTTAATCGCTTAAAATCTTTACCCATCCTTTACCATTTCTTGTAAATCTTTCAATGTAAGGGTATCTTGCTACAATAAGAGATAACAATCCTCTTAAAGCACTTACTGATATTCCCATTTCTCTGGCAAGATCTTCATAGCTTATCTCTTTTCTATCTTTTATTATATTGATAGCATCTTTCATCCTTGGAGTTAAAATCTTGGTTTTTGCTGCTTCGATTCTTGTTAGGAGTTGAGTTTTAATCGGTTCAGGCGCTTTTTCTGCTACTCCTTTAATGTCCATTAACATAGAATAAATTTGAGATAAAAGTATAGAAGTCCTGCTATCATGATCTTTAAGAATTGACTCTAGTCTTTCAAATTTCTCATCCAACTTTGAGATAATCCATTCCTTATTTGGTAGATCTGATTCAAGCTTAGAAAGTGTATTTTCTATTTCCCTTATAGACCGGCCAAAATATCCGGCAGCAAGACCAAATTTAATTGATTCTTTTTGAAGTTCGATAGTTTCAGAATCCTTCTTAGCTTCTTCTTGCTTTGAGGTAATAGGTGATTCAAGCGCTTGAAGCGCTTCAAGCGATTTAATCGATTCAATCGGTGATTCAAGCGCTTCGGTTTTTTCAATCGCTTCTACTCGTTTTTCCTTAGAATTCTCACTTTCTGAAGGTTGAGGTGATTCAAGCGCTTCAATCGCTTTCGAGCGCTTGAACAATCGCTTCAATCGATCAACAAATCCCATGCAATTAATTTGAATTGCTCACTTTTATATTTTTCTAAAAACTCTCACTTTTTACGAGAGAGCTAGTTAACCGATTTAGTGCCTCACATAATCTCACATCCATCAAAAATCAATAGTAATCCTCTTGAGGTGGTATCTACTAGATCCAACCCATTTAACTCTCACTTTGTGTTAAATTCACTCCAATAAATATCCTATAAAAAATCAGTCATAAAAGATATTTTTTAATAAATATTACAAATTTAATATAATTTTTTAACTACTGTAAATAACATATGATAGGTTATATATAAAATAAAGCATTTTTTTTCTCGTAGTTTTCTGAAGTTTTAAGGCAAAATAACGCTATATATACTAGAGTATATAAATATATTGAAACATTGAAAGAGACTGATGGATTCACACCAAAATATATT
This sequence comes from uncultured archaeon, assembly GCA_964459585.1. Taxonomy (GTDB): domain Archaea; phylum Aenigmatarchaeota; class Aenigmatarchaeia; order CG10238-14; family EX4484-224; genus EX4484-224. The sequence goes on from CAYWME010000069.1 coordinate 3,358, forward strand.
TCAAAGTATCTAAATTGAATCGATAACTATACATTATTAACTTGATTTTATTATACCAACATGGTTACGTATAAAATAAATGGAATAGATACAATAGAAGAATATTACAGTGAATTCGGAGGGATAGATTCGCCTTTAACAGTAATTCACTTGGAAAATTCAGATAAAAAAACATGTACAACAACCGGCTTGATCTGCAAAAACATATTAGGAAAAAAGGCTAAAATTGAAGGTAATACACTCATTGTTTATGATAGACAAGGAGATCTCATTGACAAACTAATGATATCTTCCATATACACTTGGTAACAGAAAATTTAGGTAACCAATTCACACTTTAATATATTTTTTAGTATATAAAATATAGCAAATTTTTGGCTTTTTTAATTTGAGATAATATTATTTATCTACAAGTTGACAAGGTTTGGTTGATCTAGAGAAATGAATGAAAAGTTGGGAGCTTTAAATAAACGATTTTCTCTCCTAATATTGAAGAGACAATCTCATAATTCT
>CAYWME010000070.1:0-3818 GCA_964459585.1 uncultured archaeon
TTAACAGAAGTTACAGGGATAAATGTTGCAAGGGAAATTATGAAATTCGTAAAAGAAGATTCAGAAAAGGAAAAGATTCCGTCGTTAGAGAGGTTATTGAAATGGTTGAAGATTCCTATTTGATTTTTAGAAGCGAGAGCTACATGAATTCTTTTTTTAGAAGAAAGATAGATCCAATTATCAAGAACAAAGTTGAATATTATGTCTTTGAGAAATATCCGGTTAACAAAATCCTTTTCACAGCTGAACATGCTGTGTCAAAAAAACTAATTTTTCCAAAATTAGGAGCAAATGTATATTCTGGTGTAGGTGAAGTCAACACTGGTGTATTAGCGAAGATCGCGGCATTTCATTTGAGATCAGCATATCTTTTTCCCCATTTCTCTAGATTAGATGCAGATGCTTCACGAAATCCAAAGGAATTAGGGAAGGGGTTGAGACTTTTTGTTCTTCTTGAGAATTCTAAAAAAAAGAGCACGTTTATACCAATCCATAGAAATAAAAAATTTCTTCCAAACCTTTTGACTTATCATTCTTTGATAGAAAAACTAAATCCAAGAGCGTTGGTTTCAATTCACGGAATAAGTGAAAGAAGAGAATTTGATGTTATATTTGGTTTTGGTGAGAATTATCTGGGAATAGGAGGAAAAAAAGAAGCCTTTAAGTTCAAATACGAATTTACTGATTATTTATACAAAATTTATAGAAAGTTTGGTCTTAAGCCAGATTTGAAGATTGCTGTTTCAACTTGGAGGTTTACAGCATCAATGAATTATGTTATACAAAATCATATCATAAATTTCAATAAGAAATCAAAGACAAAAAGGATTGGGTTACAGGTTGAAATTAATAAGAGATGGCGTGTATTGAATCATGAAAACAAAATACCAACAGTTGAAATTCAAATTTTCATACAGGCATTAGGAGATTTTATAAAGAACAATTATCTAAAGTAAGGTTGCTGTGCCTCCCGCGTGATGCGAAACCCTAGGTCTTATTTGAACTGTAAATATTTTTTCTAAATTATCGTCAAGGATTATTGCTGAGCCAGGAACTCTTGGAAGCTCATCAAAAAACACTTCAAGTTTTTTTCTAACATAGGTATGCATTACAGAATACAGAGCTTTTATGTCATTTTCACTAGTTAATCTAAAAGAAATTACTATATCTGTTTGAGAAAGTATGTCTTGATGTATTTTGTTTGGCATTTGAGTGATTGTAATCAAACCAACCCCCGGTTCTCTTCCCTGCTTTGCTATTGTCTTGATAGCTTCGCTAGAAGGTACGTCTTTATCAGAGGGTATCCAATTGTGCGCTTCTTCTAAAACTAACCATGTGATCGGGAAAATGAAAGATGGTTTTCTGTTTTCCATTCTTGCTTTTTCTTCTTCTTTTCTGGAAATCACTCTGTTTCTATAAATTTCTTTTGAAATTAAACTAACAAGCAAACTTCTTAGCTCGTCTGAACGCATTCTAGAAACGTCTATTACAAGAATTTGCCCTGGTTTAATCAATTCGTTTATTTTACTTCCTTTTTTTGAAACCAAGCCCCAGCTATCTGCAACTCTTAGTAAATTTATCAAAGCATTTTTTGTTTCTGTTTTAATTTCATTGTCTTTTTCTATAGATGAAATAAGATCTTTTAAGTCAAAATCTCCCTCCTTTTCTAGAAACATCGAAAAGTGCTTTTCTAGGGCTATTGCAATTTCATCTGTTCTCTTTAGACCGAAGGCAAGCAAAATTTCTTCTATGGATATGTCTCTTAAGCTTAAAGAAATAGTCCCGTCTATTGGGATTCCTATTTTTTTGTAAGCTTCTTCTTGTCCTTTTGGTACAAGAACTTTTATGTTGTTTAAACTTTTTGGTTCCAAATTCCAAGTCTCCAAAAGAGCTTTTTGAGTATCATTTGGAAATTTCATACTCCAGTATATTCCAACTGGATCAAAAATGACAAAAGACGTTTTGTTTTTGTATTCTTCCGGTAAAAACGAAAATTCTTCAATCAAAACACCTGCCGAATAAGACTTTACGGTACCTCTTTTACCACAAACTAAAACAACATGAACTTTTGAAAAATCAAAATAAACTTTTGTTGTTAAATGAGTGTCTTCTCCTGTTCCGACTATGTGCTTTCCAATGTAACCAGCTGCGTAAGTTCCAAGTTTTTCAGTTTCTTTTCTTGTTCTACCAACTACTGTTTGATAGGTTTTAACAATTTCTTCCATCAATTAAAATTTGTTTCACAGGTAAAAAAACTTGAAAAACTACAAAACGAAAATAAGAATATGGTGTTGCTTGCTTTCATATTGTCTGGATTCGTAATCTTATTGGGTTTTATAGGAAACTATCTTTTCAAAAAAACTGGAATACCAGATATATTAATTTTGGTCTTGCTGGGCTGGTTAGTTGGGCCTTTTTTCAAGATGGTTGATCCTAGCGTATTAGCTACGTTTTCACAGTTTTTCATTTCTTTGGCTTTGTTGCTTATACTTTTTGATGGTGGTTTGAATTTAAACATAAATAGAGTTTTTAGAGAAAGCCCGAGAGCTTTTGCTTTAGCCATTTTAGGCTTTTCGATCACTGTGCTAATAACTGCGGTTTTTTGTAGATTTTTATTGGGTTGGGATTTAATCTACGGAGTTCTTTTTGGTGTGATAATAGGTGGTTCTAGTTCGTCTATTGTGATACCAATAATAAGCAGAATTAAAATCTCTCCCAAGATTTCTACGTTGCTTAGTCTGGAATCAACGTTTACTGATGCAATTGTTGTGGTATCAGGAATTACGTTAATTCAGCTTTTGGTAGCAAATGTTTCTGGGAATAGTTTGTACATTTTTGCACAAGGAATAGCCAATGCGTTTTCTACAGGAGCTATGCTAGGAATTTTAGTTGGAATAATATGGTTAAGAGTATTGAAGTATGTTCAAGGAGAGATTTACGATGATGTGCTTACTCTTGCAATTGCTTTGCTTTTTTACGGAGTAGTTGAATCTTTAGGAGGAAACGGCGCAATTTTTGCTTTAATGTTTGGTTTAATTTTGGGAAACGGAAAGGAAATTTCTGAGTTTCTTAAGATGAAGGATTGTGTTCAAGCAAATCAAATAATGAAGAAGTTTCATTCTCAAATGTCATTTTTGATAAGAAGTTTCTTCTTTGTGTATATAGGAATGATTTTGACGGTATACAGTAACCTCACCTTCTATTATGGTATTTTATTGACACTCTTATTGGTTTTGGGAAGATATTTTGTTTCTTTCATGATATCTTCCAGGGAGAACGATTTAAGAAACTACAGAGGGGTTATAACTTTAATGCTTCCAAGAGGATTGGCAGCAGCTGTTGTGGCCCAACTAATAGTTTCTTATGGAATACTTCACTCTCAAGAAATTTCAGATTTGACTATAACGATAATAGTTTCTACGGTGGTTGTTGCGGCTGTAGGTGCTTCTTTAATAAGACTTAAAACATTGAAAGAAGAGAAAGAAGTTAAAAAAGAAAACAATAAATCTAGAAACAATAAAAACAGTGAACAGTGAATGGGGCCGTCGTCTAGCTTGGTCTAGGACGCCAGCTTGGGGTGCTGGTAACCCGAGTTCAAATCTCGGCGGCCCCACTCAAAAATTTAAACATACACACTCAAATTTTGGTTTAAGGGGCCGTAGTCTAACTTGGCTAGGATACCGGCCTTGGGCGCCGGAGGTCTGGGTTCAAATCCCAGCGGCCCCACGAGAACACTCTTTGTTATTTGATTTATATTGAAAATGTTGTTTTTAGATTGTTGGTTTACGCTTTACTTTTCATAACCCCAGATTTTTTAT
>CAYWME010000071.1:0-3804 GCA_964459585.1 uncultured archaeon
ATATCATCCCAACTGACGTTTTTCCCGCTCCTAAATTCTAATGCTTTTTCTGGATCAACGAGTATTTCAAACCTCTTTCCACCTACAATTAGCCTAGCAATTACAGCTTTTTCTATACTAACACTCAAGAATATCACTTAACGTATCCATTCAATTCTTTTTCATCCAATTTTCTAAATTTTTCCTTTATCACAGCAATATCGATTAACTTGCTATTTGTCTTTTCAGTTTTTTTGAGTATATCTACAGCCAATTTTATAGCATCTTTTTCTGTCAAATCTTTTTTCCACTTTGATTGTAGTATTTTGTTTGCCAACTCTGAACCTTTTCCAATCGCATATGCTCTCCATTCATAAAGCATACCAGAAGGGTCAGATTCTATCAAATGTGGTCCCGACTTGTCCACACCTCCAATCAAGATTGTTACACCAAACGGTCTTAATCCTGCATACAGAGTGGAAAGTTGCATCCTATCACCAAAAACTCTAGCAAGACTCCATATATCCATCGGTTCGTCGTAAGTTAACTTATGGACTTGAGCTCTTACTCTTGCCTGACTAACTAAGATTCTTGCATCTGCTATCAAACCAGCTGCTGCTATACCTGCATGATCATCTAATTGAAAAATCTTTTCGACAGATGATGGAACTATCAATCCACCAGATGGTTTTACACTAGCTAAAATTACTCCGTCTTTAAACGTTATTCCTAAAGCCGTAACACCCTTTTTAACTGCTTCTTTTGCATACTCAACTTGAAATAATCTTCCATCGGGTGAAAACACAGCTATTGTTCTGTCATATCCCATATACTCAGGAAATATTTCAGGCACATTTTTCACCTCTTTTATATTTTGTTTTTTCAATATAAAGATTTTCTAAAATTTTAAAAATTAATCTTTTAGCGATTTTATTGTTCCAGATATTTTGGTGATTTTAAACACGGTTTTTTTAGAGTTTATTTGGTTAATTGTGCCCAATATAAATAGTGTTTCTTGAACCATGTCATGGTTACATCTTATGATTGCATAGTTCTTATCAAATTTGACAAGTTTTATACCCAATAAAGTTGAATATATCAATCCAAAATATTTGATAGAATTTTGCTTTAAAGTTTTTTTGAATTCAGTTTTACTGATTTCTCCCTCAGAAACTATTTGAACTCTTATGTATCTTTTCTTTTCTCTCAACGTCGGTGGTAAGATCTTTAGTTTTTTCATTTAATCACCTTTACTCCTGGCATTATCCAGTTATTTTTTCTTTTTTTCAAATTTTCATTCAACTTTCTTTTCAAATTAGTAAACGTTTCTTTTGCATTCTCCATTTCATAACCAAACACAACCAACATGGCTATCAAAATTTTTGGGTCCTTTAGTTCCCATTCATCTGTTGCACCAGAAAACATGAAGACTTTATTTTTATATTTTTTAGCAATCTTTAGATTCATGATTGTTTTTTTAAGCATGTCATCATTTTCATGTATAAGAGTCTTCAAATTAAATCCAATTATTACATCGTTTTTTCTCGCTAATCTTGCCATTATATGGTTGAACCCAGAATCTCTCTCTCTTTCTAAATTATAAACAAGATCAACTTCGTTCTTTTCACACGCAATTCTATTTAGATTTAATTCGCCACCCCTCACAACGATGAAGTCCATCAATTTTCTATTTTTAATTAATAGTTCAAGTTCTCTCCTACTCCTGGCTTCATATCCAATAAAAACCTTAATGTTTTTTGTTATTAGTTTTAGCTTTTCTTCGTTCTTTTTTTTGAATTTTTTTGCTGGAAAAACTAAACAAACTCCTTTGTATCCAAGAAATTTGGCTCTTTTCAATATATTTTCTATTTTCTTTTCATCTATTTCTCGTTGAAAAACAATATCATAAAACTCCATATTACCTTTTTCTACTCTTTCTTGCGGCAGGTGTTAACCCTCTGAATGCTCTTTTTCTTTGGTTGACAATCCAATTGATCCTTTTATCGTTTTTTATTTCGGGTCTATTCGGGTCTACAAAAATCACTTCATAGTATTTGTATACACCATCATCACCCACTGGATAGCTTGCAAGAACTTCAAGATTTGAAAACTTTCTGTTAGCTCTTTGCTCAGCAATTGCCTGAAGCGATTTTTTTGGTGTAAATCTAACCAAACCTGCTTTACTTGGTTTTCTTCCACCCCTACCGTACTTTCTTCTTCTTCTCCCACCTTTCTTGATCCTAACTCTCACTATAACAAAACCTTTTTTTCTTTTGTATCCCAATTGTCTAGCTCTATCTATTCTTGTCGGCCCATCTAGCTTCTTGACTGTTGGCTCCTTCTTCCACTCCTCGAATCTTTTTTTTATTAACGAACGATACTCTTTGCTAGGTTTTTTCCATAGACTTTTTATAAAGCTATAAAAGCTTTTGACCATATTTTCCCTCTACTGAAATATTTAAATTATTCGTATTAGAAACTTTATAAAGGTGAATGAATGGGAGTAATACTTAAAATATTCATCGGAATCCTCTTAATAGTAGGTAGCATATGGTGGGTTCTAAAGGGCCCATACATAGGCACAGTATTAGGAAAAATAGGAATTGCAGTAACGCCAGGGACAAATCTTGGCGATTTTGTCACAGTAGTGAATGGAATAGTACCACCATTCTTGACTCTCTTAGGAATCTTCATAGTATGGCTAGAATACGACGAATGGAAGATTGAGAGAGAACTAAAGAAAGAAGAAGAGAAAGCCAAAAGAAAAACGGGATCGAGAAGAAGAAGAAAAAGAAAGAGGTAATCTTTTCTATTTTTTTATTTTGTTTTTTAAATTACAGATTATGGGAGTTAATCTAGGGAACATAATACCGAAAAAAGAAATAGAGCTTACTAATCTTACTGGAAAAAAGATAGCTATAGATGCTTATAATCAGATATATCAATTTTTTTCTACGATCAGAGACAGAATGACTGGTGAAGCTTTAAAAGATAGAAAAGGAAGGATTACTTCGCATCTTTCTGGTTTGTTTTACAGAACTGCTAAAATTTTGGAAGCAGGAATAAAGCCTGTTTTTGTTTTTGATGGAGAACCCCCAGAATTCAAGAAGAAAACTTTAGAAGAAAGAGAAAGAATGAAAGAGGAGGCAGAAAAAAAGTGGAAGGAGGCCTTAGAAGAGGGTAGAGAAGCAAAAACATATGCACAAGCAGCCACCAAGCTTACAGATGATATGGTAGAAGAATCCAAAAAACTTTTAATTTTGATGGGCGTTCCTGTAGTTCAAGCTAAAAGTGAGGGTGAAGCCCAGTGTGCATACATGACAAAACAAGGTGATGTATATGCTAGTGCTTCTCAAGACTATGATTCTCTACTCTTTCAATCACCTAGACTTATAAGAAACTTGTCGATTGTCGGAAGAAGAAAACTTCCAAGAAAAGAAATGTATATTGAGATAAAACCAGAAGTCATAGAATTAGAGGATGTTTTGAAATCGTTACAAATTACACAAGAGCAGTTGATAATAATGGGAATTTTGATAGGGACTGATTATAATCCTGGTGGAATAAAAGGATATGGTCCGAAAAAAGCTCTTAATTTGGTTAAAAAAGCGAAAACCCTTAAGAAAGTTTTAGAAGAAGTTGAATGGGATTTTGATGTCAGTGCTGAAGAAATCTTCAACTTTTTTTTGAAACCCCCAGTGAATAAAAAATATAAATTAGAATGGAAAAAACCAGACAGAGAAAATCTAATTAAACTAATGGTCGATGAACACGACTTTTCATTAGAGAGAGTGGAAAAAGTTATAAACAATCTTGAAAAAAGAT
>CAYWME010000072.1:0-3751 GCA_964459585.1 uncultured archaeon
TATATCTTCTTTTTTTCTATCAAATATTCTAATCCTTTTCTTCCAGGATATCTCCACCCAATATATTCCAAACCTTTGCAGATTGCGTATTTCTTTGCATGCTCCGACAATTTTGTGTTAGAAATTACTATTGTTTTTTTAACATCGAATTCGTGAAGCCCTAATTTAAACCCTTCTCTTAAGTCTTGATACACAGCCCAAGCTTCTAACATTATCCGCAAAGAAGTGTAAGTATGAAAATTAAAATGATGTTTTATTTCAACATGAATGGTTTCGCCATTTTTCTTAGCAATTGCGTCTATTTCATGTTCCACACATTTTCCAGGAATTATTTGATTTCTTGTAATTTCGTATCCATATTCCATTAGAATATTTCCAATAAACGATTCGAAGTCAGGCTTAGGTCTAAGTAAACTTATAGCTCTTCTTAAATCTATACTATGTTCAAATTTTGGATGAATTTCTCTTGCCTTTTCAAAAATCAGATCTAGAATCTTAGAAGTGGGAATATTATCATATAGTTTACTTTCAACGTACTCTAAAACCTCATTTGATTCCTCTCTGTTTAAACCCATTCTTCTACAAGTTCTCAAAACTTTATTTGGATTGAAAATTCTTCTTTTGCCGTTCGCTTTAATTACAAAAATCATAAAATTTATTTTAAGTTTGAAAAATAAGATTTTACTTGATTAAGCTTTTTCCAGTCATTTCTTTTGGTTTAGGTATTTTCATTAATTCGAGAATCGTTGGTGCAACGTCTTTTTGCTCTCCCTTTCTCAGTTTAATCTTTCTAAGTTCTTCTTCGTTACTTACAATTATGAAATGAACTGGGTTAGTAGAATGTGATGGTTTGGGTTTGCCGTTTGGATAAAGTTTGTCTTCAACACTTCCATGATCTGAAGTTATTATACAAGTATATCTATGATTCAAGCCAGATCTTACAACTTTTCCCATACAATCATCGACTGTCTCTATTGCCTTTATGATTGCTTTTTTGTTTGCTGAATGACCTACTAAATCACAATTTGCAAAATTTATCAAAATGAAATCAAATTTCTCTGTTTCGATTTCCTTTCTAGCCACTTCAGTAATTTTGTACGCTGACATCTCTGGCTTTTCCGCATATGAAGGAACCTTTGGAGAAGGAACCATGATTCTGTATTCGCCTTTAAACGGCTTTTCAACTTGACCATTGAAAAAATAAGTTACATGAGCGTATTTTTCGGTTTCAGCCAACCTCAATTGTTTGAGTTTGTGTTTCGATAAAACTTCGCCTAAACAGTTTTTTATTTTTTCTTCCTTGAAAGCGTAAGGACATTTAAATTCTTTTTTGTATTGAATGAAACAAACGAACAAAACTTTTGGCCATTTCTCTCTTTTGAATTTTTTAAAGTTTTTTTGAATAAAAGCCTGTGTTAGTTGTCTTGGTCTATCTGTTCTATAATTGAAAAATATAACAGCATCTTTATCATCGATTGTCGCTATTGGTTTACCATTTTTAACTATTACCGTGGGTTTTATGTAATAGTCAGTTGAATCACCTTTTTTGTACGCCAAATTAATTGCTTCGATTGCACTTTTTGCTTTTCTCCCCTTTCCTAAAACTAGCATATCATAAGCTTTTTTTGTCCTGCTCCAATTGTTGTCTCTGTCCATGGAATAATATCTTCCAACAACACTTGCAATTTCACCGATTTTTAGTTTTTTTGTCCAATTGTTGATCATTTTGACATATTTTTTGGCAGATTTTTCTGGAACGTCTCTTCCGTCTCCAAAGAAATGTATATACACTTTTTTCAGTTTGAATTTTTTGGCCATTTTCAAAAGAGCATAAAGATGGTTTATGTGCGCGTGAACACCTTCGTCAGAACAAAGTCCCATCAAATGAAGCTTTGAATCGTTTCTTTTAACGAATTTCATAGCTCTTACAAGAGCTTTGTTCTTAAAAAAATTGCCACTTCTTATTTCTCTGTTTATTTTTTCTAAAGGCTGCCAAACAATTCTACCAGCACCTATATGCAAATGACCTACTTCTGAATTTCCTTGATATCCTTTGGGTAAACCAACGGCGCTTCCAGCGGCTTTGTTCAACGTCCAGGGAAAATTCTCTAAGAAATAATCATAATTTGGATGTTTGGCAAAATATACATAATTTCCAGGTCCTGGAGGGGCAACGCCCCAACCATCAGTTATTACAAGAATTATCCTTCTTTTCATAATAATCAATAGTTTACCTCACTATTTCCCCTTTACCGAACGGTATGATTTTTTGTATTTCACTTTCTTCGAGCTGGTCCACCAAGTCAACCAATTCTGGATATACTTTCCTTTTAAATTCTAATTTTATTTCTTTTGCTAGGTCTTTTGCGTTTTTGTCACCAGGAACTATCGTTACAATGAAATCAGTTTTTGATTTGACAGCCGTTGGAGGTCCATAGATTATTTTCAAATTATCATTAATCTTTAGAATTCCGATCGAAAGCTTTGGCTTGATTTTTTCAATTTTTCTTACTTCTCCAACTATTTCGATTCTATCATTTAATCTCAAAGAATTCGGATATACATAAAAAATTTCTGCTTTCTCTTCTTTTTGTTTCCAAGTAGAGGAAAACGCACATGCGAACGCCGCTGCTTCATACATGCTTGTCGGAGGTAGAGCAACATTTTTATCGTTCTTCAAAACCGTAAATATTGGGTTTTTTAAATTATCAAAAAAAAGAACATTGTTTTCATTAACATATTTTCTCAGAATTGTTGAATTATGCCTATTGTTTTTTCCTCTAATTACCAAGTAACCATCGCTTGTTATAAACCAATAGTACCACCGCTCGTACCATTTTCTTTTGACTTTTTTTGATTTTTTTTCCTCGGTTTTTTGCTCTTCGAATGTTTTGATTTCTGGTTCAGAAATTTCAATACCAGAAAAGATTAATCTATATAGTTTATCTATTTCTCTTTGTGAAAGCTGAAGTGTTGTTTTGGTTATATCTAAATTTTTTGAGATTTCAAAAATTTTTTGTTCGTCTAGTTCGAATCTCTCGTTCAAAAAATCTAAAACTTTTTTATCTTCCTTCAGAACAATTTTTTGAAAATCGAAGAAATCCATAATTTGTTTTTTTGTCACGAAAGATTTAATTTTACCGTAAAACAACACTTAATTATGATAAATATATTTCTTTTTTTGGGTTTTGTTTTCTTGTTTACTTTTGTTGTTGGCAAACTTATAGAAAGGATAAGAATTCCGTGGATATTCTCTGCTTTGATACTTGGGTCTTTACTAGCTATAAATAACCCATTTGTTCAAATAACGTCTTCAGAAACTTTTAAATTTTTAGGGCAGCTTGGAATGTACTTTTTGCTTTTCATAATCGGATTCGAACTTGACCTTAAAAAATTGAGAAAACAAGGAAAATTTATTTTTAGATCGACTTTCTTTATAATTTTTCTCGAAGCTATCTTCGGAAGTTTATTGGTTCATTTTATTTTTGGTTATGGTTGGCTGATTTCTTTTGTTGTTGCTCTTTCTTTTGCTACCGTAGGGGAGGCTGTATTGGTTCCTATTTTGGACGAATTCAAGATTATAAATACGAAATTAGGTCAAAGCATTATAGGAATAGGGACCTTGGATGATCTAATAGAAATTTTTGTTTTAATCTTAGTAACGGTGCTTGTAGGCTCTAATGCTTCTGTCCCCCACTCTAACATAGGTTTAATTCTCTTTTCTTTTCTTCTTCTTTTTTTCTTGGCTTTC
>CAYWME010000073.1:0-3725 GCA_964459585.1 uncultured archaeon
CATAAGAGGAATAATGCCATATCAAAATAGGCAAAACTATTATAGCTATTGCCAAAAAGTCCATTGCAAACGAAATTCTTGGCAAAGGATAGAAAATTAGATGAGAAACAAGAATAAGCATTATGCCAAAAAAGGCTGAAGTAAGTAACAATATTAGCAACTTCTTATCTATCACATTTCAACCTCCACAGTTTTTAACACAGCTAAAAATGCTAGATTTATTACTGGTATCAAACCATATACTGAAAGTTTTGTCAAGTCGAGTATGCTAAGACCACCAATTCTTGGCTGGATTATGCTTAGCACAGCAAACAAAGAGATGATAAAAATGGGTGCTGCTATAAGCAATCCCGTATAGATCTCAGCGAAAGTTGAAAGTTGCCTTATGAATTTTTCTCTCTTGGCTCTCCATTCGAATAAAGTTTGTTCGCCAATTGTTTTCAGATATACTGTTATATTTCCACCAGCCTCTGTTGTTGTGATAATACCTTCCAAAATTTCTCTCAATTTATCACTAGGTGTTTTTCTAGCTACATTTCTCATGGCTGTTATAGGATCTAAACCGAATGTATCAATTCCGACTACAATTTTCTTCATTTCCTTTGCTATTTCACCATATTCTTTAAACTCTGAGATAAGTTTGAAAATTATATACGGCGGAACCCCCGACTCCGATATAGCACCCATATGTGTTAAAACGAATGGTAAGTTAACTTCTATGTCAGCTCTTCTGGAATGCGCTTTTTGAATTGGGTAAAACAAAATAAATGCAAAAACACCCAAAGTTATGCCGATTGGTACGAAAGTTGTGTAGAGTAACTGTAAAAGAGGCGGAAATTTGAAATAATTAAGTAAACCTAGTATTAAACCAAGAGAAAATCCATAAGCTAATATGCTTAACATAAAGCATAGACTTACATAACTTCTAAATGGAATTTTTATGTCGGCTTTTGGTAGAGAGTCCTTTAAATGAGGAAAAATGTTTGGATATTTGTCTACTATCCAACCAAAAAGAGATGTTGAAAAACCAACAAACGACATTTTATCTAAAATATATTTATAATTTTCTCTTAATCATTTTAAGACCAAGCAAATTGATAATTGATATAGGCTCTTTTGGTTTCTCTTCCTCTTTTTCTTTTTTCTCTTCTTTAACTTCCTCTTTTATTCTCTCTGGTTTCACTTCTGGCAGTTTCTCTGGTATTTTTCCTTCTTCTCTTGCGATTATTTCTAAGACTTTTTCTTTTTCTTTATAGTACCTGTTTATCCATTTTGCAACTTTGTCAAAATCTCTTATCCCTTTTTTGTACAGATATTCTAAAACTTTTTTCCTTAACTGAATTTCTTCAATTGCTCTTTCGTAAGTAGAACCTATGCTTTCGGCAACTTTCTTGACAACATAACTTTCGTTAACTTTTTTAAAAGAATCCGTTGAAGGATCCCATTGAAAAACAACTTGAGAAATCACATCATCTGTTTTCGTATCGACTCCTTTTATTTCTACAACTTCTTTAACCCTTCTATAAGAGCTTCCTTTTTCTTTGAAATTTGTCATTACAACAACTATATCTAAACTTTCTATCAGTTGAAGTGGTAGCTCTATTGGTGGACTGATTAATCTTTTTATTGCTGTTTCGAGAGAGTTTGCGTGAAACGTGCTTAAAGCTGAATGACCAGAAGCCATACCTTGGAACATAACATAAGATTCTTTTCCTCTTGTCTCTCCAACAATCACATAATCTGGGTTTTGTCTGAACGATTCTTTGAGTAAGTCGAACAATGTGATCTCTCCGTATCGCTCTCCAGTTGGTAAAGGAATTCCGAAACCGACTCTCGCTAAACCAGGTATCCAATGTTCATGCGGCAATCTTAATTCTCTCGTATCCTCTATGCTAACTATTTTTGCCTCGGGTCTTATAAAACAAGAAATTGAATTCAAAAATGATGTTTTGCCAGTAGCTGTACCACCAACAACTAAAATTGAAGACCTGTGCTCAAGAATATACCAAAAATAGGCCATTATTTCTGAATTTACTGTACCTAAGAATATTTGATCTATAGGAGAGAATGGCTTCTCTGAGAATTTTCTGATTGTGAAAGTGGGGCCTTTTGTGGCAACATCACTAGCTATAGTTGCAGAAACTCTTGAACCATCTGGTAAAGTTGCGTCTAAGATTGGCTCTGCATAGCTTACATATCTTCCACATCTTTCTGAGAGCTTTACAATGAATTCCCTCAACTTTTCAGCGTCTTTAAAAACTATTGTTGTTTTTACTGAGCCAAAAATCCTATGAACAACATATATAGGAACTTTTACGCCATCACAGCTTATGTCTTCTATGTATGGATCGTTCATTATAGGTTCGATTTCGTTAAGACCAACAAAATTTCTGTAGATATAATACATTATTTTTAAGTACTGAACTGCTGTGAGTGTGATTCCCAAATTTCTTAAAATGTTTTGAACTTTTTCTTCGAGATATTTTATTATTTTAACGCTTTCTTTTTTGATAGCCCCAAAACCTATATCAATTATTTCAAGGAGTGACTCAGATATCTTTTCTAAAAGTTTTTTCTCATCTTCTTTTAGTTCAGGCTCTAAAACTTCATAAATTAAAGACTTGGCTTTCTTATCCCAAAAAATATGGGCATAAGCGAAAGGCTCGATTAAAGGATATGAAACATCAACCTCACTAAGATCTTTTGGCAAAGTAATTTCTACTAGTCTACTGGGCTTCCCAACTTTGAACGCAGGTATAAATTCTTCTAATTCACTTTTTTCTATTTCTTTTTTAATCAATTTTCTATATAACAGCCCTTTAAGTGGCATGTTATCTTTTTCTCTTTTTTAGATGTTTTTTCCTAACACTTTTCCCAGGCTGTGATATACCCAGAAATCTTGCACACTTTGGACAAACTCTCATTTTTCTTGTGAAAGTATGAACTCTCTTCGGGTCAACGTGGCTTTTGATCACAGGATCTTTTAGAATGTTAAATCTCTTCTTAAGCAAGAACGTCTTGTATCTAGGAACTAGCCTACCACAAAAATCACATTTAACTGGATACTCTAATCCTCGAGATTTCGAATGCTTGTACGTTCTCTTGTACGGAGCTGTGCTTATTGGCAAAATATCACCAAATAAAATTTGTGTTTCTAGATTAATATACAATGAATTTATTGGTTTTATTTAACTATTTATTGATATGTTTTAGTTTGAGATTTTATGTTTTTGGCTGATTTTAAAGTAATTTAAAGTAATTTAATATTAAACCGATTCGCTTCTCTCGAAAAAATACGCCCCAAGAAAAATCATGACGATAGAAAAACCAGCTAATATTACAATATTTGAAATAGTTGAGAAATAAGAGACATTGATTAATACGCCTCTTAAACCATCCACACCATATGTCAATGGATCGAGATATGAAATATACTGGATCCAATTAGGTAAATTTTTCAGTGGAAACAAAGCACCAGACAAAAAGAAAAGCGGAAACGTCACAAAATTCATTATCAAACTAAAACCATGAATGTCTCTCATTTTTGACGCAAAAATTAATCCTAAACCTATAAATGTAGAAGATATAAGCAACATAAAAACAATGGATAAAAGAAATGCGGATATGCTGGGTATCTTGAATCCAAATAAAACAGAAATCCCAAGAATTAAAACCCCTTGTAGTATTGAGGTTGATGCCCCCCCGATTATTCTTCCTATAACTAT
>CAYWME010000074.1:0-3691 GCA_964459585.1 uncultured archaeon
CCGTAAACTCTATCGGCGTATTTTATTGTTTCGTCATTATGAGTTATTAGAATGAATTGAGCTCTGGATGAAAGTTCCTTTATCAATTGACCTACTGTTTTTGAATTTTTTTTATCGAGAGCTGCATCTATCTCATCAAAGATGTAAAATGGCGCTGGTTTGTATCTTTGGATGGCAAACAGAAAAGCCAACGCTGTAAGAGTTTTCTCACCGCCAGACATAGAATCTATGTTTAATAATTTTTTGCCTTCTGGGCTAGCTTCGATGATTAAGCCGCTTTCTATGTTTTCTTCTTCTTCAAGCCTCAAGGCAGCTACACCCCTTATCATTTTGTTGAATATTTTGTTGAATTCTTTGCTTACTTTTTCTAACGCTTCTAGGAAAACCTCTTTTCTCTTTTCTTCTATTTCTTCGATCATTTTCATCAAAGACTTCTTTTCTTCTAAAATTTTTTCGAATTTCTCTTTGTATTGTTCAAATTCAACTTTAAACTTTTCGAATTCTTCGATTGCTTTGAAATTGACTGGACCTAAACTTGTCATTTCTCTTTCAGTTGACTTAATCATTCTTTCTAACTCCCTAGAACTTTCTTCTAAGAATTTCATTCCTTTAAATTCTTCTAATTCACTGGTGATTCTCTCAATTTCTTTTTGTATCGATTCTTTTTCCATTCTCAATCTATTGACTTCGATTTCTAAGTTAACCCTTCTTTCTATCAAGTTTTTTCTTTTGTTTCTAAGCTTTTCGATGTTTTTTTCAGAAGTGATTTTTACTTTTTCTAAATCAAAGACTTCTTTTATTTCTTTTGACTTTGAAAACTTTGACAATTCTTTCTCGATTTCAGCTATTTCCTCTTCCAATTCTTTTATTTCACCTCTCAATCTTCTTCTTATCATTAAATATCCTTCGATCTCTCTTTCTGTGCTCACTTCCAGAGTCTTGGGATGCTTCTTGGCAAAAAGGTATCCACCTGTCATGGCTCCACTTCTCTCTATGAGATCACCGTCCAAAGTTACCATTCTAACCTTTCCAATTCCCACAGATTTTGCAACTTCCAAATCTCTAACTATAAGAGTATTTCCAAAAACAAATTCCATTGCAGGTAAGAATTTCGTATTGAAATGAATCAATTTGCTTGCAACGCCCAAAACACCATCTATTGAAAGAAGTGAATAGTTTTTGAAAAGTTTTGGTTTAATTCTGTTTAATGGTAAGAAAGTGGCTCTTCCTATTTTTTCTCTTTTCAAATATTCTATACAAAAACTTGCTACATCCTCGTTTTCGACTATTATGTCAAAGAGATGAGGACCAGCGGCTACTTCTATGGCAACTCTATATTCTTCTGGAACGTTGATCAATTGAGAAACAGTGCCATGAACTCCTTTCAAGTTCAATTTCAAAATTGCTTTTACAGGGTAGGGCATTTCCTTTAGAGTTTCCTCTTTTCGTTCTCTGATACTTTGTAATTTGTCTATTAGGCTATCAATTCTTTCTAGCTCGGATTTTTTGCTGTCTAAAGTGTTTTGTTTGATTAGTAGGTTTGATCTAAGTTCAGAAATTTTTTTCTCTATTTCAACTCTCTTGCTTATGTCAACTACTTTCTCAACTATTTCTCTTATTTGGTTCTCTTTCTCTTCGAGCTCTTTTTCTATTTTTTCAATTTCGGCTTCAACTCTAGATTTAATTTCTTCCTTTTTCGATAGTTTCTCATTTATTTTTTCAATGTCTTCTTTTAGTTCTTTCAATTTAGCATTAAGTAAAGAACCTTTAAGCAAATTAAGCCTTGAAGAAAGTTCTTTGTATTTTAATGCTGCGTTTCTCTCTTCTTCTAATTTTTTGAAGATTTCTAATTTTTGAGAGATTATTATTTCAGCTTCTCTTAGTCGAGCATCGACATCTTCCAAGTTTTTCATTGCTTTTCCTTTTTTTTCGTTGTATTCTGCTATTCCAGAGATCTCATCTATTATTTCCCTTCTCTCGATAGGATTCATTTCAATTATTTGGGTTATGTCGCCTTGCAAAACTATGTTGTGACCATCTGGGTATATTCTAGCCATAGAAAGAAGCTGCAGAACTTTTTCTCTTGTTGTGTTTCTGCCGTTTATTTTGTAAACAGATACTCCTTTTTTGTTAACTTTTCTCGTTATAGTTACTTCGTCTTCGTCATAAGGAAAGATTCTTTTTGAATTATCTAAGAACATAGTGACGGAAGCGTATTCGGCTCCCGGGCTTTTTTCAGTGCCGTGAAAAATCAATCCAGAAAGTCTATTAGATCTTAAAGATTTTGCTGAAATTCTTCCTAAAACAAAACAAATGCTATCGAGTATGTTGGATTTTCCAGAGCCATTTGGGCCGACTATGGCGTTAAAACCAGGTAAAAAAAGTATAGAGGTTCTTCTATTGAAGCTTTTAAATCCTTTTAGTACTAGCTTTTTTATGTAAGTTTGCATTCTATATATAATTTAACTTCTAGTATGAAAAATTTTCAAACGGTAAACCAATCTCTAATTTTTTTATTAACCCTGAAAATACCGAGATGTAGACCAGCATCGACATAAGCCCAGCAAATTATCGCTGCCTCAAAAGCTTCTACGTATTTTTTGTTTTGGAAGAAGTGTTTTGCATCTTTGTGATATGAATCAAAAAGTTCTTTTAATTTTTCACCTTTCCTGTCAATGAGTCCCAAGTTTTTACTTATTTCTTCTATTCTATTGATTTCCTTTTCTGCTATTTCTTTTAGTTCTTCCATTAAAAAATCTTAAACTACAAAACTTTAAAAAAAATAAAAATATTAATTTTTTTATGATTCTTTCAGAGAGAAAACCATTTGGAGTAATAAAGGCTGAACTTGAAGAAAGGGGTTTTAAAAAAGTTGCTGTTTTAGCATGCAATGGATGTGCAAGATTCTGCGAAACTGGAGGACAAAAATACTTAGATGAATTGGGAGATAGATTAGAAAATGAAGGATTTACAGTAATAAAAAAACTTGTTCCGATGCTTTGTGATATAGATATGATAAAGAGAGAAATTACCAAAGAAGATATTGAAAGTGCTGATTGTATAATTTCACTAGGATGCTTAGCTGGAGAGTATGCAATCAAAAAACTTTTTCCAGAGAAGACTATTGTAGAGGGTGTAGATACAATTGGACTTGCTATAAGGGATGAAGAAGGAAATATTTTCTTAGTTAAGGATTTGAGAGATGAACTAGAGGAAGTTAAAGAAAAAATATTAAAATAATTTTTTGAGCATCCCAACGAACATTTTTAGATTTTTTTCGATGCTACATGATTATCACTCATAGACTTAAAACCTCTTTCTCGTCTAATGTACCTCTGATATATCCAATTGGTGAGTTTTTTAAGTCTTACTCCATTAGGCTTTTATGTTTAACGAGTAATATAGAAATTGGCGGGTGTCTGAATGGTTGGTAAAAAGATCAATGTGTTTGGAAAACAAATACCAGCGGTTCTTCTTGCATTAATAGCAATGGCAGGATTGGCATCGGCAGGGCTGTTAAATTATTATGGAATGATAACTGGAACAGCTAATGTTCAACAGTCAGTATTGGTTGACGGATATTCAACAGCTACGATAACAGATGATATGGGAACTACAGTAGCAGGAAGTTCAGACATATTTAAGCATTGGCTGGAGAACCAGGCAGAAGTAGAAGCATATGTTAAATTGA
>CAYWME010000075.1:0-3593 GCA_964459585.1 uncultured archaeon
TCCCCAACTTTTCTGAGATAATTTTTCATTGCATCTTCTCTTATCCTTTGATATCTAGCTTGCGACATTCCTCCTTTTATGCTCTTCGAAGGAACAAATGAATCTATTTTCTTTACTTGCACAATTTTTTTACCTTTCAAAAAACCAATGTTTGCTTCTCTCGAATCTAAAACTAAAAGACCATAAACTTCTCTTTCCGATATCATTTCTTTTAAAGGTTCTAACACAAAAGTTTGATCACACCAATATATTTTGGTATCAAGAGGTTCTGGTGGGTGTATGGCCCATAATTTAATATCTGTTTTCCCTTCTATTGGTGAGATGTTTCCACATAAAACAACTAATCCGTTTTCTGGAGTTTTTTTATAGAGTTTTAAATGCTGTAAAATTTTGTCCAATGCCGACAATACGTTTTTCCTTGTTGCTTTAGATTTTATGTTTTCAGCTGTTCCTTTTTCTTCTCTTAATTGATTGATAATTTCTATTAAATTGTAACCAGCGGGAATATACACACTAACCAATTCTGTATGCCTTCCTCTAATCTTTTCCAATTTTCTTAACAATTTTCTGAGTTTGATCTTATCTTCTTCGTTCATATTCTCCACCAACTAAGCACGTCTCCTAATTTTTTCCAATCTTCGATTAATATATCTTTCATTTTCGGATTGTAAAGCGCAGTAGCAGGATGGTGTAAAGGGATTATTAATTTTCCACTTTTCCTCATTATCAATCCATGAACCTTGCTGATTGGTGGGGGAGGTGTTTCTATTTTGTATTTTTGAAATATATAGTCTTTTGCTATGTTTCCTAAACAAATTATCAATTTCGGGTTTATCTTTTCAATCTGCTTTTCAAGATACAGAGAAGTACAGGTTTCTATTTCTTCTTGAGTCGGTAAATTGTTTGGTGGTATACATTTAACAACATTTGTAATGTAAACGTCATCTCTTTTTATGTTAGCAAATTTTAGCAACTCATCTAAGAGTTGGCCAGCTTTACCAACGAAAGGTCTTCCCTGTTTATCTTCTTCTCTCCCAGGACCAAGTCCAATTATCATTATCTTTGAATTGATATTTCCTTCACCAAAAACAACATTTTTTCTGTTTTTCCATAAAGGACAAGATTTACATTTTTTCGCAATTTTTTCTAAATTTGATAAAAATTCTTCTTTACTTATTCCATCTAATCACTTTATGTTATGCATTGCTATTAAATCTTTCTTAAATTCCTCCAACTCTTTTGGAATTTCTATTTGAATAGAATCTTTCAAACTCAAATTCTTCTCCTTCTTAAGACTCCAAACCCTGGAATTGAATTCTATTAGTTTATCGGTTTTTTGGAGTAAGTTTTCGTCTATCAAACTTTCATCAACGTATCCGAATTCTTCTTCATGTACACATTTTCCAAACAGTTTTCTGTAAACATAATCAGTTGTTGCTGGAATTATAGGTGCAAACAACTTAAGAATTTCTCTTAAACAGAACCAAAGAGCGTACCACGAACTTTTGGCTTCGTGTTCTGTGAATCCATTCATAATTGCTCTTTTTTTACTCATTTCTAGATAGTGAGAAGCAAATATATCCCATGTGAATTTATACAGTTTTTGAGCTGCAATATGAAAATCAAAGTTTCTATAATTTTCTATCACTTCTTTTTTGGTTTTGAGAAGTTCTGAGATTATCCACTTATCACTAGCTAACAATTCAATTTCTCTTATATTTGGAAACTGCGAAACATATCTACACACATTAATAAGTTTTGTCAAAAACTTTTTGGTTCCGTTTATTTTTTCTTTTGATATACGGTAATCAGAACCTATTGTACACTCCATCGATGCCCACAATCTCAATGGTTCAGCACCGAATTCATCTAAAATTTCTTCTGGTGTAATGACATTTCCCAAACTTTTGGACATCTTTCTTCCTTTTTCATCAAGGCCCATGCCGTTTATGAATATATGATCAAAAGCTGGCATTTCTATTAGTTGGAAAACTCTAAGCAAAGTATAGAACAACCAAGTTCTAATTATGTCGTATCCCTGAGGCCTCAATTTTGTCCCGTATACAAAACTCTTTTCGAAAAATTCCTCATCACTCAAATATTTTGTAACAAACAAAATTGAAATCGAACTGTCCATCCATGTATCAAAAATTCTTTTCTCACCTTCCCATTGATTGGAGCCGCAGTTTGGGCATTTTTCTACTGGTGGTTTTTCTTTCCAAGGTTTATAGTATTTTCCGGGCTCGGGCACGTAAACATATCCACAGCTTTTACAATACCAAAGAGGTATCTCTGTCCCATAGTACCTCCTTCTAGAAATAGGCCAATCAGATGTCACTGAATTTATCCAATTAAATAGTTTTTGCTTATGATGTTCAGGGTGCCATTTCATCTTTTTTCCAATTTTTTCAATCTCTTTTAGAAAATCTAATTGTTTTAAGTAAAAGTCTTTCATAGGCAAAATCTCTATTTCTGTTTTACATTTATCATGAATAGGTACAGAGTGCTCTATTGTTTCTTCTTTAACAAGTAAATCATTTTGTTTTAACTTTTCTATTATTTTCTCTCTAGCTTCTTTTGTTTTAAGGCCTTTTAGTATTTTATCTTGCATCACACCTTCTTTATCGATAATTTTTTTTGGTCTGATTTGCAACTCTCTTAAAATTCTAACGTCGACGAAATCACCATAAGAACAAATCATCATAATTCCTGTACCGAATTCTGGATCTGCTTCGTTTCTTGCCTTAATTGGAACTTCATCATAATAGAGTGGAGTTATTGCTGTCAAGCTTTCTAAATGTTTGTACCTTTCGTCGTTTGGATTAAAAATAATCAATCTACAAGCTCCTAAAAGTTCTGGTCTTGTTGTAGCAATTATTATGTCCTTTCCAGTTTCTTTTACTTTGAATTTTATGTACACAAGTTTTGATGTTTCTTTTTTATGTTCTACTTCGTTATCAGCAATTGTAGTTTTACATCTAGGACAATAATTGGAAGGTCTTAAGTCCTCATAAATCAAATTTTTCTTCCATAATTCAATGAATGTTGTTTGAGTCAAACTTCTGTATTCATCTGAATCTGTGTAGTATGCATTTTCAAAATCACCAGAAATTAAAAGTCTCTGCATTATGGCTCTTATACTTTCGGTGTATTGATCTAAAATCTCCTTGCATTTTTGAATGAAGACTTCTCTTGGAGTTTGCCAGATTTTCATTCCTTCATATTTTTCAACATACCATTCAACTGGTATTCCGTTCCTATCAAAGCCAATCGGATATAAAACTTCAAAGCCTAGCATTCGATAAATTCTTGCAATAAAGTCTTGCATTGCATAGCTTATTGCTGCACCGATATGCCAAAAAGGACCAACGTATGGAGGAGGAGTATCTATCACAAAGATTTTTTTATTGCTGTGTATGTTGAATGAATAAATTTTATTCCATTCACTCTTCCATACATTTATCATGTGTTCTTCTATTTTTTTATCCCATACCTTTTCTTCTATTTTTGGTCGAAGCTCCATAATGAAAAATATTGTTGAGAAGAAAATTTAAATCATCTATTGAGAAAACATGAAAAGTTAAAATAAATAA
>CAYWME010000076.1:0-3515 GCA_964459585.1 uncultured archaeon
GTTTGGACTTATCTTAAAAGATTCTATGATATTAATGCTGATTGCTGTGATGTTAATAGTCATTGCTGGTATGATAGAAACAGTATCTATAGCAGTTGCTAGCTAAATTTTAAATTTGACTTTAAGAAATGAATTTT
The DNA here is from genome assembly GCA_964459585.1 of uncultured archaeon. Taxonomy (GTDB): domain Archaea; phylum Aenigmatarchaeota; class Aenigmatarchaeia; order CG10238-14; family EX4484-224; genus EX4484-224. The sequence goes on from CAYWME010000076.1 coordinate 138, forward strand.
TAGAGCCCCCGTAGCTCAGTTTGGATAGAGCGACGGCCTTCTATGGTTATCGCTCGCATAGAAGGTTTGATGTGAAGATGAAAGCGAAGAAAGCCGTAGGTCGCGGGTTCGAATCCCGCCGGGGGCATTGGATATCTTCTATAAAAAATAAATATTTAGCAATGCACTTGAACTTCAAGTTTAGTAAAATCTACTATTAATTAAAATCCAAGAAACCACTTTATCCTATCGATTATCCTTACTTTATATTCCTCTCCAGCCAAAGTCCCTACTAATTTTTTTATAGCTATCGATGCTCTTGATCCCTTGCTGTACACTACAACAGGAACGCCTTTTGAAATACTTTCTGGAACTTTTTCATCTTCAGGAATTGTTACTATGTTTTCGACATCAAGCATCTTTTTTATTTGTTTTTCATTTAATTCATAATCTTTTCTCTTTACCCTATTTACGACTATGATGACCTCTTTTTTCCTTGCTCTATCTATCCTTCTTATTAGCTCGATTAATTTTAAAGCGTCGGTGACATCTGGGATTTGAGGTGTTGTAATAACTAGAATCTTATCTGAAGCCTTTATTATATATGGAACGTTTTCTCTAAATCCTGGTGCACTGTCTATTATAACAAAATCATAAGCCGAAGTTGCTAGATGAGTTGTCAGATCTTTCAATTTTTTCAAATTAATCCCTTTGAGTGATTCGGGCGAAGGTATTATATCCACACCTACTAATGAATCTGAATAGATAGCTTTTTTCAATGATGACTCGTTTTTTATCACATCTTCCAAAGTTCTTTTCATTTCATCGTACATTCCAAAATGTAGCCTTATATGAGAGCTAGTAATGTTTGTATCAAGTATAATCGTTCTTCTTCCAAAAACACTGGTTAGTGCTGCTGCAACATTCGAAGTGATAGTTGTTTTACCAACACCGCCTTTTCCAGATAAGATACCTACAACCACCATTTTACTCGCCTATCACCCTTTTAATCTGTCTTTTTAAATTCATGACCAACCTTTCTTGATGGGATAAACCATAACGAGTTCTCCACGGTTTTCTTCTCCTCATCACAATTCGAAATATAACAATTAAAACTATTGCGGAGATTACTGATCCGATAGCTATTTGAGTTAGAGGCTGAGAAACTACAGCTATAAAACGCCCTGTTACTGTAGCAACTGGAACCCCAATTATGGGTAAAACTGGAACTGTAACATTTTTGCTTGCTTCTTGCGTGACAACGGTTGGTGGAATTACAGTTAATTTAACTTTGTAAGATTTTGAATCTGTTAATTCTCCGCTTACTGCATTTACATTAACTTTGAATGTTGTGCTTTCCGCGTCTATCGGAAGATTAAGAGTATAAGTTAAAACGCCAGTTTCACCACTTTCTAAAGTAATTGTTGGTGAATCGATTGTGTAGTAAATTGATGGTAAATCTGAAATAGATAGAGTAATGGTTGCGGTTACTGTTCCAAGATTTTTAACTTTGACTTCATAAATTTGAGAAGTATTTGCTGTTTGAGTTATTGATGTGTCCGCAGAAAATATGTTTATTCTTAAATATTCAACAGGTCCTGCTCCTGCAGGTGCTGGTGCAGGTGCTGAAGCTAGTGGAGTGCCAAATATTCCCCAAATGCTGAAATGAGTTGTCGTTATCTCTATTGTGTGCGGATCTAGCCAAGTCCAATTAGACCGGGGAATTGCCATCCAATCTGTTCCGTTCCAATAATAAACATCGATAGAATCTTTATTTATACCTGCAAGTTGTCTTGGAGGAATTTCTAAAGTTATTTCTGCCTGAAGCATATGAGTTTCTAAAAATTTATCTGGCTCGATTTCAAACATTTTTACGAACCTTGGTTTTGGTTGTGGAAGGAAAGATGCAATGTAAGAAATTATTGTAAAGCTGGCACTACCTGTTTCATTCGAAATTACAGTGATGTCTATATCTGGGAAGGTTGTGTTTAGGCGGTTTATTACGCTAGTTAACATTTGAGTTTGAGAAACTGATCTAATACCAACTCCCACTTCTCTTGTAACAAAAACATCAAAAGTAAAGTTATATTCTCCTGGGGCTAGTGCAGGATGAGATGAGACATTTAGAATTATCTTATTGGTAGAGGGTGGGATTCCTGGTGGGATATAATTTGCTAGCGATTTGTTAAAACAAATAAAAATACCTGCATCAACTTCTTGACAATCTAATGCGAAGTTTACAGTCTCACCGTTTGTTTTATATGTTATTTCCAGTTTTCCTGAAATGTTGAAATCTTCTTCCCACACAGGAGGTGTTTCTTTGGTATTGTTGATAATGATTTTAAGTGCATAAGTGTTATTCAAAGAATGAGGAATATCGAAAGAAATGTTTATGTTTTGGGTTGAACCTGCTGTAAATGTTATAGGAAATTGTGGTTCTATTTTAAGATTAATAAGTGGTAGTGTTGGTTGAGCTTTAGCCAAACTGGGAAGTAAAACCAAACCGATTAAAATTGTTATCGTTTCTTTTTTCATTTTATCCACCCAAACAGATGCTACAATCTTCTACCCACTCACCGCTTAAACATTGATAATGTGTTCCATTAAAATTACCACAAACGACTTTAACTTGAGCCTCAATCATTCCATAATAACTTAAAACTCTAGCATAAGCTATGCTAACCAATATCAAAAATATTATCCCAAACATTATCAAATTTCTTTTCATTTTCTTCAACCCATATTTTTCCGATCTTTGGTTTTAATAAAATAAAAAAGAAGAAAAGTAAATTTGGATTTAATGAAGTAAAAAGTGGGAAGCTTGAACTTCCCTCAAAGTTTTCTGTTTATCACTTATTTTAAGATATAATCTTAGCACAGGTGATTTGTATACTGCAAGTTTGTGGTGTTCCTCCATTCTGAACTACCCATCCTTGTTCTGGTGGTGTATAACTATAGTGAGGATAGTTTGGATATTCTTCATCCCATGGGGTTGCTGATTTATTAATACTAAGTGGTTCTAAACATGTTGTACTTCCACTTACTATGACTTCTCCTTCTTCGCAAGACCAACCTGCCCAACCTGTTGAACTAAAGTACAGATTGCCACTACTATGTTCTACTAATTGCACGTTTGTCACTGGAACTACATAAGTAATCATGTTATACGTATCTGGTTCTGCATTTATTGCAAACTCGTACTTTATACAAAAGGCTTTCTTCTCACCAGGAGCCAGTGGAATTAACAAGCCTTCCTGAATTTCATGTCCTTTACTTTCCAAACATGTTATACTATTTCCATTCATAGTGGCAGCATAGTAGGTTACAGTGACTCCTTCTGAATAAGTTTCTATATCGGTAGTATCTGGATTGTCTGCAGTCAATTTAACATATGCTTCT
>CAYWME010000077.1:0-3466 GCA_964459585.1 uncultured archaeon
TCTAACGGTAAACAGTGGTGTTGTACCACTCTTTTGCATAACATCGACATAGTCTAACCACAACAGAGTTGCTAGGTCGATTGTTGGTTGAGTTGCGTACCAAGGACCGTCATATCCGTATTCATAAAGAGCTGGGAGAAAACCAACATGATCTAAATGTGCATGAGAAATAACAATAGCATCTATTTCATTGTAATCAAATTCTTTTGTCGTCACTATTGGATATGCGTTTGAGTTCGAACCACCAACATTCACTCCACAATCAATAAGAATTTTGGATTTTGGTGTTTCGAGTAAACTGCAAGACCTTCCAACTTCTCCCCATCCTCCTAGACCAATTATCCTTATCCAATCCCTAGATTTCTTTCTCTCAGAAAAGATTGAATTGCCAACTTTGTTCAAAAACGCTTTCCTAAAATTTACTTCTCTTCTCCAGAATTTTCTTATACCTATGACGATATCTGATTTAAGTGCTGGTCTTCTTTCTATTCTAGGTGTCCAAAAAGTTTCTTTTTTGATTCTCTTAAAAATATCTCCTTTTTTTCCTATCACTTTTCCTGGTTTTCTGGCAACTATTGTGACTATGCTCCTCTCTTTTTCAAAGTATATCTCTTCTATGCCAGCATCTTCGTCAACAATTTCTTGGATTTTCTTTTTTGCCCCTTCTTCGCTCGAGAGCAAGGACTTCCAAGCTCTTACTTCAATTCTTTTCTTTAAAGCTGACACAGCGTCTCTTATGGTTTCTTCATAATTTTTGAAAAATTCCTCATTATGAGTATATACAATTATTTCAGAGCCTTCAAACTCTATTTTTTTGACTACGTTTGATGGTAGCAATTCCTTTAATTTTTTCAGAATTTCCATAATTTTTACCTTTTTGGATTCCTTTAAAGGTTCATTTTTTCTCTAGATATACCATCTTTAGTTATAACTGCTATATCGATTCCCTTGCCACCAGATGCTATATCTCTTTCGATGGCTGCTTTAATAGCTCTCTTAGCTAACTCTTTTGCTTCCGAGACCGAAATGTTTTCATGATATCCATCCTCTAGTACACCCAAAGCTATGGGTGAACCTGAGCCTGTTGCAAAAAATTTCTTTTCTTCTTCCATACCTCCTATTGCATCCAATGAAAAGATCTTTGGGCTTTCATCATAACCTGCTACTATCAATTGAACATAGTATGGAAAATACTTACTTGATTGTAAAATGTTAGCCAATAAAGTTGCTGCGCCTTTTACAGACACTCTTCTTTGATTTTGTATCTCAAAGAGTTTTAGCTCTGCTCTCATATATCTGGCTAAAGTTTGAGCGTCCCCGCTTGCACCAGCTGTTGTCATAACTATGTAGTCTGTAAGCGGTAATATTTTTTCTGTTTCTTTGCTTGCAACCAAATACCCTAGAGTTGACTTTTTTTCCGCCGCTATTACAGCGCCTTCTTTACACAAAATTCCCACTGTCGTGGTACCCGTTTTCCTTATTTTTAATTCGTTTTCATCAAAATACTTCAAACACGACACCTCAGAAAAACCAATTGTTACTATTTAGTTTTGGGGTCTAAGTATTTAAAACTATTTATTTGTTGTAAAGTATTTAAATTTATAACATTGTTATACTTCTAATGAATTTAGATTTTATTAAAGTGAAAACTTATAACCTATAACTATGAGGATATCGGTCATCTCAGACCTTCATCTTGGGTTTTCTATCCATCCAGAGACAGAAGCCGATAGCTATGAGAATGCTCTAGAAGCTTTTCAAAAAGCTTTGGATTCAGACATAATAATCATATCTGGAGATTTCTTTGATACAAAAAACCCAAAACCTTATGCTTGGTATTCTGCACTTAAACTATTGTCCATGCCGTTATTAGAAACCTCTAATGTAAAGTTAGTAGCTAGTACGAAAAAACTCCCAGCCATATTTCAAAAACGATCCCATCAAATACCTGTGATAGCTATTCATGGAAATCACGATAGAAATCTAAAAGGCGAGAAAAACATAATCGAAGCTTTGGAACATGCTGGTCTTTTAATTTACTTACATAGAGACACAGTTGTATTCGAAAAAAACGGAGAAAGAGTAGCTATACATGGTATGTCTCATGTTCCTGAAAGATTCGCTTATGAAATGCTTAAAGATTGGAATCCTAAACCTGTAGAAAACGCTATAAATATATTGGTATTACATCAAAACATCGACCAATATGTATATTCACCAATACAACTACCGACAATAACCTTGGATAATCTACCTGAAGGATTTGATATAATAGTCAATGGTCACGTCCACAATAGAATTATTCAAAAATTCAAAAATGGTTACTTTATAATTCCTGGTAGTACAATTATTACTCAGTTCCAACCCGTGGAAGCTGAAGTTGAAAAAGGAATTATTAAAATTGATATAAAGGACAAAAAAATAAACGTAGACTTTGTTCCATTAGAAAAAAATAGAAAATTCTTTTATGTAAAAACCGATGTACGAGATGGGTGGAAAGACGAACTGAGAGAAAAAATTTTAAGGATTTTGCAAAAAAATCTAGAGAAAAAACCAATCATAAAATTGAAAATTATAGGAAAAGAATTGAACATATTTGATTTTGATCAAAAAGAATTTGAGAGTGAATTTAAAAATAAAGCTATTTTATTTTTCTCAAAAGACATAACACTTTCTGAAATAGAAAAAAAATTTGAAATTTTAAGAAACTTAAGAGAACAAAAAGTTTCTATAAGAGAAATGGGTTTTGTTTTGTTGAAAAAAAATTTAGAGATTTTGGGATTCGGAGATAGCTTTGATTATGAACGAATTATGAAAATTCTAGAAGACGGAAATGTTGACCTGGCTATGGATATCCTTTTAGGAAATGTTAAAGATTTGGGCTCATTCCTGGAGAAACCATGACATTTATAACAAAAATCAGGTTAAAAAATTGGAAATCTCACTTAGATTCTACTCTAAACTTCAGTAAGGGAACAAATGCGTTATTAGGTCATATAGGTTCTGGCAAATCCTCTGTACTAGATGGGATTTGCTTTGCTTTGTTTGGGACATTCCCATCGTTGAATTCTAAAAAAATCAGACTAGACGACGTCATAATGAAAAAACCTTTAACAAAAGATAAGGCCGAAATTGAACTCGAAATAAACGTAGATGGGAAGATTTACACGATAAAAAGAGTTGTTGAAAGAAGAAAAGGTACTACATATAGTGAAATAAGAGAGAACGGAAAACTGTTAGAGGCACAATCATCTAAGAATGTAACAAATCTCATCCAAAAAATTTTAAAAATAGACTACGATCTTTTCACAAAAGCGGTATATTCAGAGCAAAACGAAATTGACTTTTTCTTGAAAATAAGAAAAGGTCAAAGAATGAAGATGATTGATGAGCTTTTAATGATAGACAAACTTGAGAAGATAAGAAGTAATCTTGTAAACTTGAAAAATAGAATGAATGAGAGAAG
>CAYWME010000078.1:0-3459 GCA_964459585.1 uncultured archaeon
TTTATATAAGTTCCGAACGAGTTATAAGAACCTAATATATCTGGACCCATGGCTATTATAGATTTTTCAAGAGAATCTTTAGTTGGTTTTATGAATTTTTTGGTAGAACTTTTTAAATCTAAACCTTCTATGTTTCTTTTTGAATAAAAATTGCCAATTGTATAATGGGCTAACACGTCTGTCGATAAGCTTACCAAGTACAATAGTTTAAGTAGCGACCCAAACATACTATTTTAAGTATTCTTTTAACAGTTTTTTAAGCTCTTTGTTTAACTTCCCTTTTCCATATTCTTTCCATTCAATATCAACTGCTAGTACATTATGCTCATGGTCATAATAATCTGGTCTGCATCTTTCGTACAGATATTTTGTTTTAATTTCCTCAGGTGCTAGTTGAGCTATTTTTATCCAAGTTTCGTCGTCTATTAGTTCTGGGTTTATTCCGTAAACATAAATATCAACTCTTTTAATTACCCCATCTTTGTACGAAAGTTGTAACTCAACTGAATATGCTTCTTCCCCTATCTTTTGGATTTCTTTTTCAATTTTTTCTGGCTCTTCAATTTTCGACCTTTTTTTTAATATGGCTTTTTGTTTCATTTTCCCCACAATTTTGGGTATATTTTATACATTTAAATATTTTACTACTTTTTTGTTGCGACCAAAATACACATTAAAGAAGTTTGTAATTCACAGTATGATTGTTGTGACATCAACCCAACAGTAGTTATACATAATACTTGTTTTGCGAAAGGTTCTGTGATAAATTCAAACGTTAAATCTTACATATGTGACCTACCTAGCCGGTTTTTTCTAGTTTGTCTGAAAAAGAAGGCTTGAACAAACCTAGAAACTCGATGTTTTTTCGACTTTGTAGTACTACAAAATTAACAGAATTTAATATTTCTCGGTTTCAAAATTAATTTAATGTTTTCTAGCGTTTTCAAGAACGAAGATGTACTTAATCCAGAGTATTTACCAGAGCAATTACCGCATCGAGGAAACGAAATAAAGGAAATTGCTGACCTACTCTTACCTATATCTAAAGGAAGAAGAGGCATAAACATTTTCATTCATGGACCTCCGGGCATCGGAAAAACCGCAAGTATAAAATACATATTTAGAGAATTTGAGAGTTTCACAGGAATCAAGACGATATACATAAATTGCTGGGAATTCAAGACATCAATTTCTGTGCTAACAGAAATAACGATTTCTCTTGGTTTTTTCGTTCAAAGAAGAGGTTGGAGTAAAGATGAGATCTTCAGAAGAATGATAGAAGCTTTGAAAAAACTAAACAAAGGCTTAGTGATAGCTTTAGATGAAGTCGATCAATTGATATACAAGGACCAATCGACTCTCTACGATTTGTTAAGAATCAATCAATATGTGAATATACCTATTGCTATAGTTTTCATCTCGAATGACAAGCATGTGTTTTCTAGAGTTGAACCAAGAATAAGAAGTAGTTTAAGTTTAATGGAAATCGAATTTAAGCCATATTCTTTCTTAGAGATGAAAGACATACTCAAGAAAAGAGCTGATTTAGCGTTTTTTGATTATGAGCCTGCGTTGATAGCGCTGTGTGCTAACGAGGCTGTAAAAAAAGGAGGCGATGTGAGAGTTGGCTTGGAATGTTTACTGAAAGCTGGGAGAATGGCTGAGAGAGAAAATTCAAAAAAAGTGAAAGTAGCTCACATAAAGAAAATTATCGCAGGGATAAAGGAAGCAAAACCAAGAATTATAAAAGAAAGATTAGAAGATGTTGAGAGAAAGTTGTTAGAAATAATTAAAAAGAAGAAACCAGGGACAATAAAAGAACTGTATAGTCTGTACAAGAAAGGAGCGAAGAACGCGTTGAGCGAGAGGATGATAAGAAACTATTTGAAACATCTAAAGGACATAGGTTTTGTAGATTTAGAAAAACAGGGTAGAGTAATTAAAATCACTTTAAAAGTTACGGATTTTTAGATGTTATACGTATAACATTAAAAACAATGTAAAATTATTTAGAAAGGTAATCCTCCAGACACGTTAAGACTTCTTTTTCTTCTTTGAAAGCCAAAAGTTTCTTTGCTTCTTCAAGCTTCATCCAAGCATATCCAATAAGCTCTTTCGAATCTATATCAACCTTCTCTTTCATATCAGCTTTGACCAAATAGCTAGAAATCTTGTGTAAGGTTTTTTGAAAAGTGTACTGATATCCTGAACATTTTTTAATAATCTGTATATTTTCTAATCCAACCTCTTCTTTTATTTCTCTTTTCAGTGCCTCTTCTTTTGTTTCACCTTTTTCAATCCCCCCTTTCAACAAACGCCATGCAGGTAAAAACCTTTTAGAGTCCAGCTTTCTAACTAATAATACAAACACATTGTCATCAACTTTATCGAAGATTATTGCCTGAACTTCGTATCTAATATGCATATCTTAAACTTTGAAAAACGATATTTAAATCCAATTATACTCTTCCATAATCGTCTTTCAATCTTACTATGTCACTTTCTTTTAATTTTTCTCCAACCCAAATTTCTAAGATAATCAAATTTTTCTTGTATGGGTTTTCGATTCTATGAACTTGTTTTTCTTTAACAACGATCATGTCTCCTTTTTTGATGTTTTTCTTTTTTTTATTTACAACTGCCTTTCCCTTACCATCTAAAACAATCCAATACTCATTTCTAAATTCATGATATTGCAAACTCGTTCTACTTTTTGGATATATCACAAGTTTCTTCACAAGGAATTTTTTTGAACGAGAAAGAACTTTGAATTCACCCCAAAGCCTTTTACTCATAATATATAATTTTGCATGAATTTGTTAAAAAACATTAAATACTCATCGAAAAATAAAAATAATATATTTAAAAAATTCGAAATTTGAAGTATGGAATTATTTGAAGAAAAAACAAAAACAAGTAATTCTTTGAAAAAACCATTGATAAAACTGAAAAAATTTGAGAAAAACCCCATAATAAGCCCAAGAAAAAATGACCCCTGGGATGCTGGTGGAACTTTTAATCCAGGTGTTGTCAAGATTGGAAACAAAGTTTATATTGTTTATCGTTCTATAACCAAAAACAACATTTCAGTCTTTGGTCTTGCAATCTCTTCTGACGGCGTTAATATAGAAGAGAGACTGGATGAACCCGTCTACATACCAAGAGCGAGTTTCGAAATAAACCCTGGGTTTAAAGGCGAAATAAAACCGGATACTCCTTACAATCATTTGGTCCTAAACTATAGATACATTTCAGGAAGAGGTTATTTTGGTTGCGAAGACCCAAGATTAACCGTTATAGGTAACAGAATTTACATGACATATGTCGCGTTTAATGGTGCACAAGCACCAACTTCTGTTCTAACTTCGATTAAAGTTAAAGACTTTGTTGAAGGTAATTGGGATTGGGAGTGGCCAAAGAGGATCACACATCCCGAATATCCAGATAAAAATGTTGTTT
>CAYWME010000079.1:0-3441 GCA_964459585.1 uncultured archaeon
AACATATCTACCAACAAGCCCCATTCTGTATAAATAATTTAGTATTTCGGATGCTCTAGATCTGGACAATTTCAATTCCTCAGAAAGATCAAATGCTGTTATATCTTTTTTCTCTTTTTCTTGATAATTTTTAATTGTTTTTAATGCTTTGGTTAAAGGATCTATCTTAGGAGAGTCTTTTTCTCTGTATGCCTTGAAATATTCTATTAATTTATCTAATTTTTCTTCTATTCGGTATAGGCGTAAATGTAGTTTCTTTAATTCGTTTTTTTATCATATGCATGATTTCTCTTGACATAATCAAAATTTCATTAAACTATCAACAAGTTTTTGAACGGCTTCATCTTTTTCTTGATCTGTTGGTTTAATCAAATCTGAAACTATCCTTTCAATTGCTCTTCTTTTTTCCATTTCGCCTATTTCAATTATATGTTTGAATGGTTCTGTCAGTACTTCGACTCTTTCTCTCAACCCCTTAATTTCTTTTATTAGTTCAATTATGGCCGTCCATAGCTGGGCGACTTTAACATCGTCTGCTTGCATGTAAGCGTATTCGTATCTTTTTGCTCTTTCGAGAATTTCAGCTAGTATTTTTTGATCCTCAGGTAAGAGTCTTCCTTTCCAATCTTCTCTTGCCATATTACCTATAAATTAAGAAGAGAGTTAATTTTAAATTCTTAATGTTTTTGAAATGTTATACATAAAACATTAGATAATTAAACTTGAATAAGGCAATTCCTAAAACCATGAAAAAAGAAGCAAATAAGAACAAATGATAACCAATTGTTTCTATGAGAACTCCACCAACAAAGCTCCCCAAACTATATGCCAGCGATCTTAAGCCTATATTAAGACCAAATTCTGATTTCGCTTTTGTAATTGTTAGGTATCCGAAATATATAACCAGAAAGCTCCAGGTAATACCCTTGATCATGAAGAAAAATATCAAAAACATAATAAATTGAATATTATTGAAAATAAACCCAAACGAAATCATTACAAACGAGAACAGTCTTGCTGTTGAAAACAATAGGAACTTTTTTCTAAAATTTTTCATCTTTAGGATGATTCCATACTCAAAGAAAGATGAGAGAGAATCTATTGCAAAAAACAAATATATCCAAAAATTTTGAATGCCTCTGAGTTTTATCAACGAAATCATTTGAGGATAAACCAAACCAAAAGAAAAAGTTATGACAAAAAACGGAATGTGAAAAGATAGGTGCTTATAAGATTTTTTAAAGAAAGGTATTAAAAATGTTGGTAAATTTCTACTTACTTTCAAAAATCTGAAGAGTTGGTCAAAAAAAACTTTTTCAGATTTTACAATTAGATTTGTTATATCATTCAAAACAAGCAAACCCTTTCCCAATTCTCTAAACAATTCCTTTCTCACCGTTTTGTACGTAAAAAGTATCAAAAAAATTGAAAGAACAGCCGAATATACAAGGATGAATTTAAGCGGGACAAATTCTATGCTTAAACCCATGAGCATGCCGAAGACCCAACCAATTGCTCCAATTCTTTCAACTTTTATCAACCTCTTTTTATAGTCTTTAACTCTCCCAAGAAAAACAAGTGAAAAATATGTTGAATTATTTAGAAAAGAATAAATAAAAGCAACAAATAATACCATCCATATAGAATATTTAACCAACAGTAGCAACGGCAATATAAAACTGACAAAACCCATCGTGAAGGAATATTTTTTGCTTTTAATTTTAAGAGACAATTTTCCCCAATAATGAGAGCCTATCAATGAACCCATGGTCAAAAAGGTCGCTGTTAATCCGACCATCATGGGTGAAGAAGTAAGGTCAAAAGCCATTATAAGAAACAGTGGATTCATCAAAGCTGTCAATGCCTTGAAAAGGAAAAAACTACCTAACAGTTTTTTCATAATTTTTTAATTTGGGTTTTTGAGATATTTGAAATTACTCCAAGCTTATTTTTTTTCTAAAACATCAATTTTTTTTCTAAGATTATGGCACTTCCTCCTTGTGCTTTGATCTCTAGAGCTATGCTAGTTAAAAACTCTAGGCTAGAGTGTTCCCATAGCGAGTGATGAACCAGTCTTGCTCCACCTCTTCTTAATTTCCTGAAAATTTTAACTCTCTCTGATTTTTTCTCTCTTGATAGATCATAACTTAAGAGATAATTTGCCATAATGATAAGTTATACGTATAACAATTTAAATTTTAGAATGGTTTTTGTTATACGTATAACAAGAAAATAAAAATAAAAAAAGAAAGAATATTGTTGAGCGTCTTATTCTTATGGAACTTTTACGACAACCATATTTTTGTCGACAAGCTGTTATTCTGATTCCGAATAAATCTTTATTAGAATACTAATAATTCTAATTGCAATGTTCACCAGATCGAGAAAAATGTTTAATGTATTACTAACCCATTCCTCTTTGTTTTTCTTTGTGTACTCCAGATCATAAAAAAGAATTGCAGAAAATACTATAACAACTATAGCATCAATTGCTATACTGTATATACTTACAAATGGTAGGAAAAGCTGAAGTACACCTAGACCTAATAAAACAAGTAATAAAATAGCTATAGCAGTTTGCGGATATTCTTCGACATCGATGAAAATAGCTGCCACCAAAAAAATAAAGAAAAACCCAGCTAGTGACCCGAACGTAGAAACTAAGATAAATATCGGAACTACTCTGAATGCCACGAAAAAAACACCATGTGTAATTAGACCATTAAAAAACCCAAACCCTACTAGAAATATACTAGGGATAACTGGATTGAGTTCTTCTGTAGCTAAAGCCGTAAGCATAAGAATAATCGAGAGGACGAAAATTAGTAGTAATCCACCGATATTGAAAGCTAGTGCTTGCAACAAAGTTAATTTAAAAGGTATTATTATGCCTAATGTCCACGCCAAAAATATGACAAAAAGGCCATAAATTGTCATAGAAATACTAGTTTTTACTTTCATTTTATCACTCTTTTTTTCATTTTTTTCAAAAAATTCAAAAGATACAAAAGTTTTGGCCTATAAAGGCCTTCCGGGAGGAGTAGTTCAAAAATCTACTCCTCTTTCCAGGAAGTAAAAAAAAAGACAGCGAAAATTAAAAGAGAAGAAGAAAGAATAGAATAAAATTTATCTAAATCTCTCATAGAGTGTCTCGGAAGTCTCTTGGTTATTCTATGAAGATTTCTGTACCTTGTTTAAACACTAGTATTCTGATATTAAGCTCTGGTTCTAACCTGAGACACTCTGTTACTATTACTCTTTTTCTACTCTTCTCCAACTTAGACACAATCTCTCTATAAGAAAAATCTCCTGTATCGATCACACACTTCATTATTTCTCCATCTTTTATAAACGTGATAACGTCATCATCTTCTTTTATTTTCAACCAACCTCTGAGTGTGAAATAATTAATAGCGTTAATCTTTAGGTCTTCCTTACTCA
>CAYWME010000080.1:0-3253 GCA_964459585.1 uncultured archaeon
AGTATCTTCTATAGAGCATCATTGCATATTGGATTCAGCAAAATGGTTACAAAAAAATGGTTTTGAGGTAACTTATTTGAAAGTCGATAAGTATGGTCTTGTTGATCCTGCTGATGTCGAAGCGTCCATAAGAGACGATACTATATTGGTTTCTGTTATGCATGCAAACAATGAAATTGGAACGATAGAACCCATAAAGGAAATTGGAAAAATATGTAGAGAAAAGGATGTTTATTTCCATACAGATGCTGCTCAATCTTTTGGAAAAATTCCGATTGATGTAAAAAAAATAAACATAGACCTAATGACTGTAAGTTCTCATAAGGTTTACGGACCAAAAGGTGTTGGTGGTTTGTACATAAGAAGTGGTGTGAGGATCGAGCCTTTGCTTCATGGTGGGGGGCATGAATTCGGCTTAAGGTCTAGTACAGTAAACGTTGCGGGAATTGTCGGATTTGGAAAAGTTTGTGAATTGAGAAAAAAAGAAATGAGAAGAGAAGCTGAAAGATTGACGAAACTGAGAAATTACTTGATAAAGAATGTACTAAAAACGGTTGAAAGATCGTACTTGAATGGCCATCCTACTAAAAGATTACCAAACAACGCGAATTTTTGGTTTGAATTCGTAGAAGGTGATGCTTTAATAACTTGGTTAGATAGCTATGGAATTGCTGCATCAACAGGAAGTGCTTGTTCTTCCGAATCTTTGGAACCAAGTCATGTATTGCTTGCTATAGGACTTAGGCCTCATCAAGCTCATGGAAGCTTAAGATTGAGTATGGGTAAGTGGACCAAGAAGGAAGAAGTAAAATATGTTTTAGATGTTTTATCAAAAGTCGTAGAAAGGTTGAGAGAGATATCACCATTCAAAGAGAAGTGGAAAGAATGATATATTCTAAACAAATAATGAAGCATTTTCTTAGGCCTAAGAATAAAGGTAGGATGAAAAATCCAGATGCTGTTGGTAAAGCTGGCAACCTTGTTTGTGGAGATGTGATGTGGATATACGTAAAGTTTGGGAAAAAGAAAGGTGAGTTGTACATCAAAGATGTAAAATTTGAAACTTTTGGTTGTGTTGTTGCGATTGCAAATTCTAGTTTGCTAACCCAGATGGTTAAAGGAAAAACTATAAAGGAAGTTTTGAAAATCAAAAAAGACGATATAATCAAAAAATTTGGAAAAGTCCCGCCGATCAAAATTCATTGTTCTGTTTTAGCTTTAGACGCCCTTCATTCTGCTCTTTATCAATACTTTAAAAAACATGGGATGAAGATCCCAAAAGAGGTTGAAGCATCTTATAAAAGATCACAAAAAACACTAGAGACCATAGAAAAAAGTATAGAGATTTTATGAAATTAGAAGAAGATATCGTGAAAAAATGAGTTTGACAAAAGAATCAGTTATGAAGGTTCTTAAAGAAGTTGTTGATCTAGAAGTTGGTATAAATATAGTTGATTTGGGTTTGGTATACGAGATTGATGTAAAGGGAGAGAAAGTTAATGTAAAAATGACTTTAACTTCTCCGTTTTGTCCACTTGCTGGATTTATTGTAAAAGAAGTTAAAAATAAGATTAAAAGTATTGATGGAGATGCAGAAGTAGAAATAACTTTTGAGCCGCCGTGGTCTCCTGAAAGGATGAGTAAAGAAGCAAAAGAGAAACTAGGAATAGTTTAAACTTATAACATTATTTATTATCTTTAAAATCTCTAATTATGAGAAAAGGATATAGAGCTGAATATCTCTGTAAAAAAAAGCTTATAGAAGAATTCGGAAAAGAAAATGTGATAAAAGTTGCGATTGGTGGCACAACAGATTTTTTGGTATTAAAACCCAATTCTAATAAAATTGAAAAGATTGTCGAAGTCAAATCTACTAACAAAAATAAATGGTACCCCAGCGAGCACGATATAAAACAGTTTGAAATAATCAAAAAGATTCATCAAGAACACAAAATAAAAGTTGAATATTGGATAAAAATTAAAAGAAAATGGAAAATCGTGGACATTAAAGAAGTTGAAAAAATGATTAAGAATTTTTAATTTTGCGGGGGGTGGGATTTGAACCCACGAAGGCACTAAGCCAGCAGGTTTCTTCATCAAATTCAGAGCTCAACTCTTTCTTGAGCCTGCCGCCATTGACCAGGCTAGGCGACCCCCGCTTTAAATAAAAGTTGTTTTTGAATTTTAAAATTTCTCATTTTGTTTTTGACATTAACAATACAGCTAATTTTGATATTAAAAACCCTTGAAATTCTGCATATTTTGGAATTTTTATACAAGATATGTCTACTCCTATTATATTTCCTTGTATATTTTTTATGATTCTCTCAACTTCAAAATAATTTAAGCCGCCAGGCTCTGGAAAATCAACGTATGGCATCAAAGAAGGATCAAAGACGTCCACATCAAAACTTATGTATATGTTACTGTTTTCTGAAAAATTTTTTATCTTATCTAGTGTTTTGTCGAGACTTTTCTTTATCTGGGAAGGTGTTATATATTCTATGTCGAAACTTTTCATTCTATCAAACTCATCTTCATCTAAAGCTCTAGTGCCTATTGTTAAAGTCTCTATTTTTTTCCTCTCCAACAATCTTAAGAGCCATGTAGAATCATTAACATTTCTATCGATTGGATAATTGTTACTCTTACAAATTTTTTCCAATTTTTCATCAATGTAATTGTCAAGCAAATCAGCGTGAGCGTCAAAAACTATGAGTTTGAAATTGTCCGATAATGAATTAATAATGTCCAATGAAGTAAGATGGATTCTCGAAAATGTTATCGGAACTTTTTTGTCTTTTTCAAGTTTTTTGATAATTGCAGAAATTTTTTCTTTTTGAACATAACCAAAATCGAAAAATTTTTTTCCTTCCAATAGGTTTTTTCTTTCATTTAAATCAAACACATCCATGAATGAACTTATTTTCCACAACCTATCTAGATTCTCTCTAGAGTCTTTTCCTGTATCAATTCTAAGTATAATAGTATTTGAAGTGTCGTAATCAAAATAGTCCACATCCATGAACTTCATACGATTAATTTAGTCTATTTAAGATTTTAATAGCTGTTATAATGTTTCGTGAGGAAATTTAAATCTAAGAGTCAAAATTGTTTTTTATGAAGGTCAAAGAGCTAATGAGCAAAAATCTGATAGTAATAGACGTTAATGATTCTGTGAGAAATGCTTTTAAGTTGATGGAAAAACATGGTATTTCCAGACTTTTAGTGAAAAGAAGAGGTAAAATAGAGG
>CAYWME010000081.1:0-3211 GCA_964459585.1 uncultured archaeon
TCACAGAAAGGGATTTGATGAAAAGAATCGGCAGCGAAAAGGAAAGGAAGATTTCAGATGCCCATATACACATTTCTTCTTGCTATTCAAAAAACCTTTACACAACCGATGCAAACGAAAATGTAGGAAAGGCTGCAGCGGTCATGTTGGAGAAAGGTATATCAAGTCTTGTTGTCAAGGAAAATGATGAGATAATTGGGATTATAACAAAAACAGATTTGATCAAAGCACTGGAAGGAAACAAAGAAAAAATTGGAAAGTACATGACTAAAAGAGTGACTTATTTACCACCTGACGCAAGAGTTTTGGAAGCAAGAAAGCTTATGATTAGCAAAATGATTAAAAGAATTCCAATAGTAAGAGGAAATGAAATTGTGGGAATTGTCACGGAGGGCGATATAGCAAGAAGTTTAGGAGCCTTCAGAAAATTAGCCGAAGGCAAACAATGGGATGAAAAGATGAGAAGGATTTCAATTGCCGATATAATGAAAAGAGAAGTAATTACACTGTCTCCAGAGGACACTATTAGTAAAGCTGCCAAAATCATGTTAAAAAATAACATAAGTGGAATCCCTATACTAGAAAATGGAAAATTGGTTGGGATTATAACAAAAACAGATCTTATCAAGGCTCTTGTAAGTTAATTATTTTTCTTCAGGGATTTCTATTGGATTTAAAACTCTTATATTAAGTTCTTTTGCCTTTTTCATTATTTCAATCCTCTTTTTTTTACCGACAGTCGAAGCAATTCTGGCGGCTTGTTTGTTAGGATCGATTTTTTCTAAATCTTCTATGTTTCTCACCAAAATTTCTTCTAATCCAGATGGATGTTTACCTCTCAGTTTTTTTGGTGCACTCCATCCAATAGTTGGCATTTTAGGTCTTCCTTTTTTCTTCCTTCTAACTTTGTTTTGAAGACCCCTTGGTCTTCTCCAACCTTCTTTAACTCTTTTATACATTTTGGATCCTGGCCTTTCAAAACTTGGTTTCTTTCTCGGATTCACCATTTTATCACTCCTTATAAAATGAAATTTTTAACTTTTAAAGTTTTATTTCGTTTTCTCCATTTCAAATAATCCAAAAACATTTTGTTATGATCAAAAGCTAGCTTCGTTTTTTTGATTTCTTCTATATCGAACCAACCGACCTCCTCTGTTTCTTCTCTAACCTTAGGCTTACCCTTTGTTTTAAGAATATATACAATGGAAACTACTCTTCCTCTTGGGTCTCTTTTCGGGTCGGAATAAACACCTAAAAGTCCAACAATCTTTCCATCCAAGTTTGCTTCTTCTTTTAATTCCCTTATAGCCGCTTCTTCTGTTGTTTCATTTTCTTTAACAAAGCCTCCTGGAAAAGCATAATAGCCCTTAAACGGTTCAAACTTTCTTTTGATTAACAAAATTTTATTATTTTTTTCAACTATACAATCAACAGCTAACTTCATTCTTTAGAATAAAGATATATTCCGTCTATGAATCTTCTCCTATCTTTTCCGACAATTCTACATGCTTGTTCTATGTTTGAGGCTGTTTTTCCAACGTTGTCTTTGTCTATTCCTGTAACTATTACATCGCTTCCTTTTACTTCTACTTTAGTGTTCTCAGCAATAGTTGCAACTCTTGGTTTCTTTTCTCCAAGGAAATTTTGAATATACACTTTGTTACCGTCTACCTTAACTGTCACGGGAAAATGAGAATATATAATTTTTAGTTTATATGTATAGCCTTTTGTTACACCTATTATCATGTTTCTTATGTGGGCAGCAACAGTACCTACCATGGCTTTTGTTTTTCTTCGCTCACTTTCTGAATATACTCTGATTTTATTGTCGATTTTTTCTATTTTTACATCTTTTCTCCACACTTTGAAAGTTTTGTTGACTTCACCTAATTTTCCTCTTACTTTTACAGAATATCCATCAATTTCAACTTCAACGCCTTCTGGTATTTCAACGACTTTTTCGAACATGTTAATACACGTATGCCAACAGTCTTCCTCCAACGTTCATTTCGATCGCTTTTTTATGATCAAGTATTCCTTTACTGGTGCTTATGATCAATATTCCTTTTTCTCTAGATGGTAAATATCTTTTTTCGAATTTTTCAAATTCTTTTATACCAACAGGATATCTTGGTTTAATCGCCTTTGTTTCTATGATTCTTCCCTTTAGGCGAACTATAATCTTACCGCCTCTACCGTCCTCGACATATTCAAAGTCTTCTATATATCCGTTCTCTTTCATTATTTGAAGTACGCTTTTAACTAATTTAGAGGCTTTTACTACACATTCTTTTTTTCCGATTCTATCAGCGTTTTTTATTGTTGTAAGCGCGTCTGCAAGCAGGTCATGTCTCATAAACCATTTAAATCTTTTAGAATTATTTAAAACTTATCCTAGTGGTTCTGTTAACTTATGTAAATATATAGCAACTTATAACCAAGTTTTAACTAAAGTCCATATTCCTAATAAAGTTACTAAAATTCCCAAACCCAACCTTAATTTCCTCTCGGACTTAAATTTTTTAGTGATATGCGGTCCTATCGTTGCTCCAACAATTGATCCAGCAGTCAGTGTTAAAACAAGGTCCATGTTGATAATCCGTTTCTAATTAAGTAAGTTAGAAACCCAATAATACAGATTGGTGCTTCGGATAATACGGTCGCGCCAATTGATTTTTTACTTTCTCTTCCCGAAATCAATTGTCCAGCAGTAACTACAGGTCCAAACCCACCACCAGATATCCCTTTGTTAAAGGCACTCAATATCCCCACAGCAAAAATTTTTCTCCATGAAAAATTAAACCTACTTCTTAAAAGAAGAAGTATCCCCATAGCAAACACTAATATGCCTATATAGGTTTTTAATGCGGTTTTAGAAATGTTTATAGATATTAATGCTCCTATAATAGTAGCTAAAACACCTAATAACGTTATAACAAAAACAACTTTTAAGTCCCTTGTCGTGCCTTTTTTAAAAGTTTCTATATAACCTAACTCAGATAATCTTTTTATTATATCCTCTTTTATAGAAAAATCCACATTTTTGAGCCGGTGATGTCCAATGGATGCTATGGTGCCTCCAATTGCTTGTGAAAACAAAATAGAAGGGACTACTACAAGAGGGTCAAAACCGGCAATAATAAGAACAGGTGAAAGAATTGTTCCATAAAGCATTCCTAATGATGAATCAATCATTTCACATATGAAAGCA
>CAYWME010000082.1:0-3157 GCA_964459585.1 uncultured archaeon
CCCCTATTTTACCCCCTCCCTCACTGTCCCACATCTCTCTGAACCAGGACACATTCAAGGTTACCACACTGAGAACATCCCAGCGCCCAGGCCTTATGATCATCACTGAAAACTGGGGAAACTCATCGTGGCTGAAGTGAGGTTGACCGGCTACGGATACGAGGTTCCGTCATTACTTCAGAGGAATTGCAGCCTCCAGATTTCTCTTTGGATGAAGAGAGTTAGTCTCAAAAGTTCTAAGGTCCGCAAAGGAGAGAAACATCCTTGCAGCTTTTTCCCACAGCGGGAAAAATTTTGCATCAATAGAGTCGACTAACAGGATTCTTAACCACTTGTGTATTAGTTTAAATATGACTCGTAGGACCGACTTAACAATGAAAGCATCACTTATCCTTAGCTGTACACTCAAAAATCTTTCTGACAGATCCTAGTCATTGAGAAATGAAGGGTTTTGTTTTTGCTTGGAAATGGCATATCATTTGCTAAACATAGTTCGCTGACAAAAAAGCTATTTGCTAGATGGCTACTCAGCGTTCAAAAATATCCTCGTCTTTCTAACTAATTTGCTACTTAGGAATAAGCTCCAAGAAGGAGTCGACAAAATGGACTTACATTCGAATTTCTCTCTTACTCTTCCTAAAAAGTCCGTAAAAGAGATCACCGTTATTAATAATGTTAATAAACTCTCCAAGGGCAGTAAAGCCCACATTCTCTTAATCACTCCTGCAGCTCCTCGGCAATCTCCTTTTTGCACTCAAGAGAAACGTCCACCTTTAGGCATTGGTTTCTTAATATCACTTTTAAGAGAAGCAGGACATCGAGTTTTTTTTATAGATAGATATTTACACCCGGACAGCTTCCTTAAGCCAGATTATCTACAGCAAAATAGAATAGATTATGTGGGTATATCAATTAATACTATATGCCTGCGCGATGCTTTATCAATTCTTTACAATCTTGAACATTTACGACAAACTGGTCAATGGACTGGCAAAATTATCGTTGGTGGTCCACATGCTAGTATTGCAAGCAAAGATATTCCCGACTTTGTCGATCATATAGTCCAAGGAGAAGGAGAAAAAGCTATCATAGACATAATCGATGGTAAGGTGAAAGATAAAATCATACGATGTCCTCGTTTAGAAGATCTTGACAGTATCCCGATGCCCGCATGGGATTATTTTGTCAAATTACCCTATGAATGGACTGCGCCTTGGTTAAAAGAGTCACCCGTGTTTACAATGAACACAAGCAGAGGATGCCCGTTCTCTTGCACTTTCTGTTCAGTGAGTTCTATTTGGGGGAAAAAGTATACTTTTTTTAGTGCAGAAAGAATAGTTGCAGAAATCGAATATCTGATAAAAGAATATGGAGCAAAAGCAATTTATTTTCGAGAGGATAATTTTACACTTAACAAACATAGATTGATAACGTTCTGCGAATTGCTGCTTAGTAAAGGAATAGAAATATCCTGGGCATGTGAGACACGCGTTGACACTTTAGATGAAGAAATCATTAGATTAATGTCTCGAGCAGGAGCAAAAGCTTTTTACATTGGTGTCGAAAGCGGGTCGCAAAAGATATTAAATTTCTTAAAGAAAGAGATAACTGTTGACCAAATAAAGCAAGTCTTTCAATGGTGTCATAAATACCGCATAAAAACTTTGGCAAGTATCTTAGTTGGAATTCCGACTGAAACAAAAGACGATTTACGGCAAACAAAGGAGTTATTAAAAGAAGTCAAACCAAGTGTAATATGGACCAATGTATTTGTAGGCATTCCATACAGCAAACTTTATTATTATGTCATAAAAAATAAGCTTTACGAATTTATAGATGATAGAGGACTTGTTTATTTAAAAGGTCATAATGAGAGAGTTTTGCATTATTATTCTAATAAATGGAACGCTTCTGTACCTAACTTTGCGAACCCTAGAGTAAGCATCATAATGCCAGTTTACAATGAGGCGAAATACATTAAAGAGGCAATTCACAGCATCCTCAAACAGAGCTACCTAAACTTTGAATTAATTATAATCGACGATGCATCGTCAGATAACACCCCTCAGATTATTAAAGAATTTGACGATCCAAGGATTCGACCAGTTCGTAATGTTGAACAGTTAGGTATAACTAAATCTCTAAATTTAGGCCTTAAAATAGCCAAAGGGGAATACATTGCTCGTATGGATGCAGACGATCTTTCTCTTCCTCACCGTATCGAAACTCAAGTGTCTTTCTTGGACAAACATCCTGATTGTGCATTAGTGGGAAGTAGTTATTACATCATTGACCGTAAAGGAAAGTTTATTAAGTTAGTACACGTTGACTGTGATGATAAAACTATTAGAAGAAAATTACTTTTTAAAAATTGCTTTTGCCATGGTGCTGTGATGTTCCGTGCGGATGTTGTTAAAGAATTGGGAGGATACAATGAAGAATATGAATTGGCTCAAGATTATGAGCTTTGGTTAAGGATAGCCGAAAAGCATAAAGTAGCCAACATAGAAGAACCTCTATATTGCTGGAGAGTTGATCCATCTTCTGTTTCAATACAAAAACATGAAACCCAAAAGCTCTTTGCCAGACGAGCTCAAAAAGAAGCTATGAAGAGAAGCCAAAGAAAGCCTCTGGTCTCAGTGATTGTGCCAACGTATAATCGTCCATATAGCTTATATGAAACTCTCTTGAGCCTTAAACGTCAGACTTTCAAAGACTTTGAAGTAATAGTCATTAATGATGGCGGGGCTGACATTGAAAATATCATCTCTTTTTTTAAAGAAGATCTTCAAATAGTCTACATAAGCCATAACGAGAATAGAGGATTACCCGCTGCTAGAAATAGTGGCTTACGCTTGGCGAGGGGAAAGTATATTTCTTATTTAGACGATGACGATATATATTACCCCGATCATCTTGAGACTTTGGTGTTTTTTCTTGAAGACACCAATTTCAAGGTTGCATACACTGACGCTTATAGAGTTTGGCAAGCAAAAGGGCCATGTGCTTATAAACGTAGTCGTAAAGATATCCCTTATTCCTTCGATTTTGATAGAAACCGGCTTTTATGGACCAATTATATACCAGTCCTATGTCTGATGCACGAAAAAAATTGCTTAAAGAAGAGCGGTTACTTTGACGAAAGTCTACCTGTTCT
>CAYWME010000083.1:0-3084 GCA_964459585.1 uncultured archaeon
TCCAAAATGTGGATCTTCAAAAAGAAAAAGAAATAATCGACTATTGGGTAAATTCAAAGAGTTCTATTTGGGTGGCTTCTTGTAGAGGGAAGTGGGACCTTGCTGTTTCCTTATTAGCCAAAGACACGAATGCCCTTGGTGAAACGATTACGCAGTTTCTAAATAAATATGCAGAATTTGTACTCGAAAAGAACATCCTCATAACACAGAAATCGTCTGTTTTTACAAAGTCTTATCTTATAGGAGGAAAACAAAAAGAAGAGTTTATATTTGGAGGAAAAATTGACTATTATGAACTTGATGAAATAGAAAAGAAGATTTTAACGATTCTAGCTACAAATGCAAAAATCTCAATTTTAGATTTAATGAAAAAGATAGGGTTGTCAAGAGACGTAATTGGCTATAGGCTTAAGAAGTTAAAAAAAGATGGTATCATTTCTCAGTATAGGGTACTTATCGATTTAAATAAAATTGGGCATAAGCTATACAAAATTATACTAAGGCTTAAAAACTTAACTCAAGAAAAAGAAAATGAACTGAAGTATTTTGTTCAACAGCATCAAAATGGTGTTCAATTATTAAAACTTCTTGGAAATTGGGATATTGAACTCGAATTCGAAGTTGAAGATGAAGAAAAGTTGTATAAAATTTTATTGGAAATTAGAAATAGATTTTCTGAGATAATTAGAGACTATGAAGTTCTTTTGGTACACAAAGAACATAAGTTGAATTATTTTCCGTTCTAAAAAAACCACCACCGTCAACTCGAGCTCCAAAAATAAGCTCTTTTCTTGTTTTTCTTTTTAGATGATGCCTAATGTCGCTTAAATCTTCCTGGTTAGTTACCAGCAGGGATCGTGAAGATCTTTTCTGGTAATTCTTTCCTGAAGTCTACATTATAAAATATCGTCTTGTAAAGACAATCGAGCATCCTGCCGTCTTTGGTCAGTTTGTGCATTGGGCCGCCATGACAGTATTCCCATTCAGAACATTCTTTGCAATAAGGATTACTCTTTTTTACCCAATCCCTGTTCCTGAATTCTTTGTATTCATTTTCCCAAACATACTTTATTCTATCTTTTCTTAAATCACCCTCTATAAATTCTCTTGAAACGTTGGTGCATGAGGCAAGTTTTCCATCGTAGAGGATTCCAAGATTGTTTACTCCCGCTATGCAGTGAAAGATATAAGGTCTAACCCTTCCTTCTAGCTTTTTCCCAAGCCAACCCCCACAACCCAGTTCAACTATGGTTACAGATGGGTCCCAATAGTTGTTAAAATCCTTTTCATACTGTTTCTCCAACCATTTCACGACTTTTCTGACATCATCTGGTCCAAGAAGGTATTCTCTATTTAGATCAGCCCTTCCAAGCGGATCTATCGTCATGACCCTAAAATATCTCGGATGCTTTGAAAATGTTTCTTGAATGAGATTGTAAAGCTTTGGAATTTCGTCTATATTTTTGGAATGCGCAACAACAGAGATAGTCACTGTATATCCTTCTTCGCAAGCTTTCTTTGCCGCCTCCATTGCTTTTTTCCAACAACCATTTTTGTTTCTGAAGGAATCGTGCGTTTTTTCCAGACCGTCTATGCTAACACCTATCCCTGTAACACCATAATCTTTCAGCTCTGTGAGTATTTCTGGATTCTCTGCTATGCAGATACCGTTAGTCTGTATCGCTATGTTTCTAAACTTAGGGATTTTGCTTATCTCTCTTAGGATCGTTACCAAGTCCTTTCGAACAAACGGTTCGCCACCAGTGATGTTTATATGATGATATTTGTTTAAATCGAAATCCTCTTTTATCTGATAGAATGCGCCTATTACCTCCTCCGTGTTTAGTTCCTCGTCGATGATGCAACTTTCGGCAGGAGTTCCGCAATGTACGCATTTCAAGTTGCATCTGCGGGTAGCTTCCCAGCTAATAATCTGAAGAGGATGTTCCTTTACAAGCTCTTCCACCTTTTTCTGCCATTCTTCGAAAGCCTTGTCTAGCTCTGGATCTGGCTCATAGAGCTCGAGTTCCTTCTCTACCTTTTCTTTAGTTTCTGCTTTTTTCATCTTCTCAAAGTTCAATTTTTTAAGACTCTATTATTGTTGATATATCTCCTCGAAATAATCCTTTATACCATCTGAACCAGGATGACACCCGTATAGGTTATTAACTAGTTCTACTGGATTGGGCCATTCAGCAATTCTCTTAACAACCTCGTTAATTGTAATTAAATCATGTTCGTATCTTCCCGTTTCTGTTTCGATTCTATTTTCAAGAGTTGCACTCTCCATCCTCATCACCTCCTTGTTTTTGGTTAAAATATTTCAAATAAAATATAACAAACTTTTGGTATTATTTTTGGACAAATTAGTAATATCAACAAAAATATAATTTATTTTGTCTTAAAAATAAAGATAAATTTCCAAAATTTTTATCATTAAGCAATTAAAAACCTCAATCTTTTGAAAACAAATCGGATATAAAACTCTCTATTAACATTGAAAGATCTTTTTCAGATTTATATTCCGGCACAGTAAGAATCCCAATTTTTCCCCTTTCATTCGATTTTGCATATTCTTCTACAATTTTCCACAATATATTTTTGGAATCTTCCCTTAATTGAAGCGGAGTTAAAAAAACAAGATATTTTTCTCTTAAAGAATACTTAACACTTGTCACACCAAAATTATCAACGAATTCTGTCTCGTAGAAGTTTGTCATTTTAAGATAATCTAAAAATTTAGAGACATCTATTTCTTTATTAGAAGCAGAAGTTTTATACAACCAATAAAGTGTACCTATCTTTTTTTCTGTTGAAATATTTCTATATTCTTTAAAGTTCACGTTTCTTTTTTGGCATACTTCTACCAATTGATTTTTAACTTTGAAAATTACATCTTCAGGAAGATCGTTAGCGTTGTATACAAGCAATAGACTTTGCATTTTTGTTTACTACTGTGCGGTAGATTTATAAATTTTTCTGTATTATAATAAACATAAAAAGAAACAAATGGAAAAGCTCGAAAATATAATTAAAGAAAATTTAAAATTGATGCGTTCACAAGAAAAAGGCGGAATGAAATAT
>CAYWME010000084.1:0-3073 GCA_964459585.1 uncultured archaeon
CATAGAATCTTTTAAGATAAGTCCAAACTTTCTTGTAGTTCTCTTACTCATAGCGACAGATACTATGCTCCCTGCCATTCCACCAATAAAATAAGCAATAATCTCTAGACTTCCATGAGGGAAATAAATCATAATGGCCAACGGCAGTGCTTTAAATCCCCCCAAACTCTTTGCTGCCAAACCTATGGCCGTTGCTAAAACACTAGCATTCCAAGCCAATATAAAAATGGCCCCTGCACCAAAAATAAAAGAAAACAGAAAAGTAACTGTTAAAACTCCGATATTGTTAAAAACAATCTTTCCAAAAGTGCCGCCTATAAAACTTCCTCTTATCCATTGAATTTCTTTTATCTGATCTTCAAAAAGCTTCAAGACATATTCCTCTGGTAACATCAAAAAAATAAGAATATAAGAAAAGACGATTCCAGAAAAGAAGACAGTATAAATCTTCAGAATAGGTTTGTGCCTTTCAAAAAACTTCAAATCGATTTCTTCTTTTGCTTCTTTTTCTTCTTCTGCTTCTTCGTATCTCGATAGATTGAGTATAAATGGCGTAGAAGCTATTGTTATCAAGAAAGTAGACATCAAACCAACAGAGGAAGGAAACACGAGAAAAGAAACAAGCAAAGAAATTGTTGTTATTATGCTCCCAGAAACAAAAACCCACATCGGATTTCTTAACGCTTCCCTAACTTCTATGATTCTTTCTAAGACCATAATTAATTTTTAAATGTGAAAAATTTATTTCTAAGAATAGAGAAGTATGAAAAAAACGACAGCTTCAATAATATTGCTTTTGGTTTATTTAAGCTCTCTGTTTGCTTACGGAGTTTATTATCAATCGCCCAAACAAAAAGTTATATCATTAGCGTCTTTATTACAGCAGAGAATTAAGACGACGGATCTAACCGAAAACGAAGTTTCTACTTTACTCTTAAACGGATATACTGTTATCAAATTCAGGTTTGATAGTTCAATGAGTTCTCTTTTGATGAAAGACTTTCTCGAGAGAAAAGTAAATAGTTATGGATATTCTTCACAAACCGTTTTAGTAGAACTTCCAAACTATCAAGCTGGATATATCGTCGAAATAATAAGCCCAAACGGAGAAAAGTCTCTAGTAAACTCTACCCAAGAGGAAGTTACAAAAAATCTTTGCAATCTTTTGGTTTCCAAGCCCACGGAATGTGCACTAATAGGTTAGCATGTTTTTCGTTGGCATAGATTTAGCTGGTAGTGATAAAAGGCCAACAGGCTTTTGCGTAATGAACGAAAAACTCGAAGTTAAAACATACGTTCTGTACAAAGACAAAGAAATAATCAAAGAAGTGAAAAAAGTGAAACCGAAAGTTATTGGAATTGATGCTCCTCTTTCTTTGCCATTAGGAAGAAAAAGTTTAGAAATCAACAACGGCATACATTTTAGAGAATGTGACAAAGAATTAAGAAAACTGAAAATAAAATTCTTTCCAATTACTCTAGGTCCAATGAGGTCTTTAACTAAAAGAGGAATTAAACTCAAAAAGAAACTAAAAGATTTTAAAGTGATTGAAGTATATCCTGGTGGAGCTCAAGATGTTCTCAAAATACCCAGAAAGTCCAAAGGTCTAAAAAAACTTTCAAGGGGTTTAAAAAAACTTGGAATAAAAGGAATTAGAAACAACTCCACAGGAGACGAGTTAGATGCTATAACAGCTGCTTATGTAGCCAAACTTTACTATGATAATAACTACACAGCACTTGGAAACCCAAAAGAAGGGCTCATCATAATGCCGAAATTAAAATAAAGTTATATTTTGGGAATTCTAAAGTTAATTTAATGAAAAAAGGTATATCTCCTTTGGTTGCTGCTGTCATGTTAATCGCTGTTACAATGGCCATAGCCGGTATTTTGGCATTTTGGGCTACTAGCTTTACTCGATCCACAGCTGAGGGTCTTTCAAATCAAACAAAAACAATACAGATTTGCTCACAAGCCGATTTCTCGATATACACAGATTTATACAATTCTACAACCCAAACCCATAAAATCATATTAGAGAATACAGGCAACATTCAGATAAAGATAACTGGAATTGACTACATATATCCTGATGGCAGCATAATTCACAAAAACCAAACATTAAACTTGCTAAGTGGAGCACAATTACAGCAATATGTGATTCAAGGAGTAAATCCTGGTTATTCAAAATATAGAATTTATACTGAATGTCCAAACGTTTATAAAGAAAGGTAGAACATGAAAGGTATGTCGCCTCTTATTTCGATAATTTTGTTAGTTGCAATTGCTGTTGCTGTAGCAGGAATTATAAGTACCTGGATATCTTCCTATACTAAAACAACAACCTCACAAGTCGGAGAAAAATCAAGCAAAGAAATAAACTGTGTGTACGGCGACTTAAGCTTTCAGACTGTGTCTTATTGCAATGGTTATCTTTATGGAAACATAAAAAATACTGGAATGGTTGATCTATCTAACATAACAGTTCAAATAATCTATGCTAACGCTTCATTTGAATCAATTGAGTTATGTAAATCCGGGATCTCTGTTATAACTTGTTCTCAATCAAATCTAACTTTAAAACAAGGCGAAGAAATTATGTTCAATGTTTCAGCTAGCTCAAATTACAAAAAAATTCTTACGTATAGTTTGACTTGTCCTACAAAGGGAGATTCGATAGAAAGTAGCTATGTTTCTTCTTGCTAAAATACAAAGAGTATTGCACCCACTCCTATGGCCACCATTATGAAACTGTGTTTTATACCAGCTAAGATAGCACCTTCGGACATCTTTCCTACCATAAGTCCAGCAAAAGCACCTTGAATGATTATCAAACTTCTGAAAATAGTTTTATATTCTTCTACAGCAGATTGTGTAATTGTTTCTTTTCCTAAACTACTCATTCCAGTTTGAGTTATGCTTGGAATTAAAAACTTCTCCAGTCCAATAACTATTCCCAAGAAAACGAAAAAGATTATGTATCCTGTTATCATTTGAGATTGAAGATACATTTTTCTTTCTAATCTAAGTCTTTCGATCTCTAAAGCAGCTCTACTTAATGATTCGAAAGTC
>CAYWME010000085.1:0-3022 GCA_964459585.1 uncultured archaeon
TATAATCCAAATTTTTAATCGACCTTTCCCTGTTTTCAATAAAATTTTTTGCTTTTTTAATTATTTTTTCTCGTGGTGTGAACACATGGCAAGTTTTAAAATTTAATTCCTAAGACTTCTATTCCTAATCTCTTCTTAGCTATTTCATTAATCAAATTTCTTAATGCTTCATAAAAGTTCCATATTGCCACAAAATAATTTCTATAAAAATTTAAATAGTCTAAATCAGAAAGGTCTTTATCTAAAAATTCCAAATCTCTATAGTTCGATTTTATTCTGTACCAATAAAAAAATTCGCAAAGGTTTATATTAGAATTTTGAATAAATTCTTTTTTCAAAATCTTACCTTTCTTGCTTTTGAAATTCTTAATCTTTTTTTCTCTTTTCAAATCCTCTAACTTATAATTAAAAAGTTTTTTAATAACTTGTTTAAACCGAGTTTCTTTATCAACTTTCTTTGGTGATCTAATATTCTCATAAGGCCGTGATTTCCATCGTAGAATATCTTTACAAGGAATAAACGCTCCAAAAAATTTGTTATTTACAGAAATTCGGTTGTTTTTTAAGCAATCCTTAAAATCTTCTATGAGAGTTTTATGACTGGATTTAAACGAGTCTTCATTACAAGTAATGAGATATTTAAGAACTAATAACAAGTTAAATATAAGATAATAACCCTTAACAGCAATCCACGGAACACATACTTCAGCAAATTCTGTATTCTTTTTAATGAGCTGATATTCGCTTTTAAGATTCTTTGTTATCAGCTTTATTAAGTTAATCTTTTTCTTTAAAAAAACGCTTGTTTTTGGAATTTTGTTTTTAATATTGAAATTAACCCGAAATTTCAAATTCTTGGTTTCTTCTTCAATAAACCAAACGTAAAAAAGATGCGTCCGGAAAGCTGGTTCACTAGACGAAACAATCTTTTCTCCGTTAAGTATTCTTTCTTTTAAAAATTGCCGAGCAACTTCCATTTTTTCACCACCATATCAACGGCTTAATTAACCTGTAATCCAAATTTTTCAAATCGCCCTTTCTTTGGGTTTAATAAAATCTCTCTAGAACCAAAAGAATAACCAAAAATCATTTAGGGAATTGACATTCCTATAACCCCGAATCAAAAATTTTCCACTTTCCAGTAGTGGAATATTCTTTAACCCTTCTTTTTTTAACAAAGGGTTTAACCCTTTTCCATATTTCTTGGAAACTCTTTTTAGCCTCTTCTAATTTCTTTTGCTTTTCTTTAGGAATTGAAGGTCTTTTAATCATAGTTTTTATTCATCTATATTGAAGCATAAAATGAATAGTTTTTATTTTCAATACATTTAGCAATATTATTATGAGAAACAAAATCATTCAATCTTACATAAAGCTCGCGAACTATTCTCCAAAATTTATCTTTTGGATTAATAATTTCTACATTTAATCCTATATTCTTTGCTTCTTCGCCAAAAATTGGCCTTCCATGAGTTTTTACCCTTTCTTCGGGAACGAGGAAAATTTGAATTTTTTTCTTTATCTCCTCTTCTGATAAATTTTCTAACATTCCCGTCTTAAGAGCTCTAATTGTAATATCTTCTGAAAGACTTATAGTGCTTCGCAACTCTTCTATTTCTCGAGGATCATAAAAAGAAAGCTGTTGAAGATAAGGCTCTATTCTTTGTTTCTCTCCTAAATTTATTGCTTTCTGAAATAATCTATCATAGCTTGAAATTATATTATAGACAGAAAACCATTTTGGTGGCTTGCCTTCCTCTTTCTCTACTCTCTGAGGATCAACTGCCCCCAATTCCGAAGTAGGACTCATAATTATTTTACTTGCCCCCAAACAAATCATTGTGGCAGCTGATTTTGCTTTATCTGGCACTATTACTTCATATTGTTTTTTACCACTATAACTCCTAAAAATATTAATTATTCTTTCAGCAGCTAAAGCACTTCCTCCAGGTGAATTTATAAGAACTACCAACCCTGATGATAAATCTAATCTCTGTAAGACCTCTTCTAACATATTAGCATCACTATCCTCAATACCCACTGGATATACAAAACTTGTGAAAAATGCTACCACTGGTTTTCTCAATATCACCTCCAATTCTTCGTATAATTTCTTACGCAACGAATGAGCTTGATTTCTTTCTTCTGCAATTTTTTGAAAAGTCAATTTCTCCATAATTTTTAACATTACTATATTAATTAAAACGGCTTAATTAACCTATAATCCAAATTTTTAATCGACCTTTCCCTGTGTTCGATAAAATTTTTTTGCTTTTTTAATTATTTTTTCTCGTTGAGCGAGCATAACCTTTTAATTTTGTCAAAAAGAGTATTTGATCTCTGCTTTTGCCTTTAACTCACCGTCTATGTATAAACAAATTTCCTTTTTAGTCACACTCCAAGTAACTGCGATATAATGGGGTTTGTCTGTCGAAAGTCCAGAAACATCAACTTCCACACCTGTTCTACCTTTCCCTACAATAAAATGGAAAAACTTTAACTTATTATCATCGTCCTTAACCATAAAAAGATTACCCACATTATTAACTGGAATATTAAATAACACAGTGGCTTTGCTGTCATTCCAGCAAATTTTATTTTCACGTATCCAAAATTCTATTGTTCCTTCTTTTATGTCAATTCGAGTAGTCTTAATTTGTTCTTCGTTCATATTTTAAGCTTGTTTTTATGTATTTATTTTTGTATTTCGACCTTTTGTATTTCGACCTTATATCTTCTAAAGTAGAAGGCGAATTATAATAATGAAGTTCTGCGATATTGATATTTATAACCATGTGGCTATTATTAGTCTTGGTCTTAATCCTATAAGCAAATTCTTCCTTTCGGAAAAATTTTCTTAACCAAGTTAAAATTTTTACTATAATTCCAACATCCATATTTTCACCACCAAATTAAGGGTTTAATTTCTTTATAATCTAAATCTTTCAAATCGACCTTTTCGCCGTCTTCAAATTCAACTTCGTCTTTTGAAATCTTTTTAATCCATTTTCCTAAAAGATTA
>CAYWME010000086.1:0-3013 GCA_964459585.1 uncultured archaeon
TGGTAGATATGTTTTCTATACTCTAACAGAAAAAGATAAAATTATTGGAAATAATTTATAAACCTAAACTAACTTAATAATTCATGGGTGAAAAGTTAAGCGAGAACATCATAATCACAGCTGCTTTACCTTATTCTAACGGAAAACCTCACCTGGGTCATTTAGCATCGACTTATCTTCCTTCTGATATATTTGCAAGATACTGCAGGCTTATAGGAAAAAATGTAGTGTTTGCTTGTGGAGGCGACGATTACGGTACACCAATTTTAATCGCTGCAGAAAAAGAAGGTAAAAAACCAGAGGAATATATCGAATTTTGGCACAAACAACAAAAAAAAGCCTTCGATAGCGTAAAAATTTCTTTTGATATATACTATCAAACTCACTCACCAGAAAACATCCAGCTAACTCAGCATTTTTTCAAAAAAATCTACGAAAAAGGGCATATCTACAAAAAAGAAATCGAACAATTCTATTGTGAAAAAGACAAAAAATTCTTACCAGATAGGTACGTAATAGGAACTTGTCCCTTTTGCGGCGCTGAAAACCAATATGGAGACGGTTGTGAAGTATGTGGGAAAACTTACGATCCAATCCAGCTGAAAGACCCAAAATGTGCAATATGTGGAAAAAAACCCGTTATCAAAAAATCTTTGCATTACTTTTTCAAGCTTTCTGCTTTCTCACAAGACCTTAAAAAATGGCTTCTCTCAAACAAAAACCTGCAATCAGAAATCAAAAATTACGTTCTTAAATGGATTGAAGAAGGCTTAAAAGACTGGGACATAACAAGAGATATATCTTGGGGTGTTCCAATTCCTTTGGAAGAAGCAAAAGACAAGGTTTTGTATGGTTGGTTTGACAACCATTTAGGATACATTTCTTTTGTCCTTAAATACTGCAAAGACAAAGGAATTGATGGTAAAAGTTTTTGGAATTCTTCAACAATATATCATTTCATAGGAAAAGATATAGTCTATCACCATTATCTTTTCTTGCCAGCAGAAAGA
Organism: uncultured archaeon; assembly: GCA_964459585.1. Taxonomy (GTDB): domain Archaea; phylum Aenigmatarchaeota; class Aenigmatarchaeia; order CG10238-14; family EX4484-224; genus EX4484-224. The sequence goes on from CAYWME010000086.1 coordinate 1,011, forward strand.
ATCGCAGAAGGCACTTTTAAACTTCCTGACTTTATTCCAACAAGAGGTCACCTGCTCTTAGAAGGAAAAAAATTCTCAAAAAGCAGAAAGTGGTATATATCGATTGAAGATTTTTTAAAAGATTTCCCATCTGACTATTTGAGATATTATCTAGCCTCTCTTGCAATTCAAGGTCAGAAAGACGCAAGCTTTAGTTGGAAGGAATTTCAATCCAAAATAAACAACGAACTCGTAGACATAATCGGAAATCTCATTCATAGAGTGTTAACTTTTATCTGGAATTTTTTCGATGGAAAACTCCCCTCACCAAAAAATTTTGACAATTTAGACAAACAATTTGAAGAAGACATCCAAAATTTTGAAAAAGAATACCATGAAAGAATGAAAAACTTAGAATTCAACAAAGCTTTGAAAAAAATTTTAGAGTTCTCGATAAAAGCAAATCAGTATTTTCAGCATAAAGAGCCATGGAAGACTAAAGACGAAAACTGTATACACTTAGGTTTCAAAGCAACAAAACTCTTAGTTACTTTTCTCCATCCTTTTGTTCCAGATTCTTCTGAAGAACTGTGGAAAATTTTGAACTTTAACTTTCCTATATATGAAAGCCTTAAAAATCATGAAATTAAAGATCATGTAATAAAAAAACCTTACATTGTTTTTAAAAAAGTTGATAAGCAAAAAATAAATAAAAAACTCGAGGAACTGAGTATGAGTCAGCAAGAAATAAGTTATAAAGATTTTAAAAAAGTTGAAATGAAAGTAGGGAAAATAATTGATGTCATTGAAATCCCCAAATCGAAGAATCTATACAAACTGATAGTTGATTTTGGTAACGAAAAAAGACAAGCAATATCTGGAATCAAAAACCATTATAAGCCAGAGGAATTAATAGGAAAAAAATTTGTGTTTGTCACAAACCTCGAAAAGAAAAAATTCATGGGAGAAGAAAGTCAGTGCATGATCTTAGCGGCGGAAGACGAAAAAGGAAACATCTCACTAATAGCCCCCGTTAAAGAGGTTGAAGAAGGTTCTAAAATTCTTTGAAAATTCTTTAATTTTAAACTCCAAAATTTACTTATGAAAAAAGTTAGAGATTTCATGAGCAGAAACGTGATTCACTGTTCTCCAGATGAAAACATCTTTGAAGTTGCGAAAAAACTGTCTGAAAACCATATTTCTGGCATGCCTGTCATAGAAAACGATAAACTTGTCGGGATTGTAAGCGTTAGCGATATAGTTAAGTTCATGCAGAGCGAAATCGAAGAATATGATTTAATTCCTTTAGAACCTCACAGCACCTTATTTATACTTTTAAAACTTTTAGAAAACGAACTGAAAATCAAAAAAGAGCTAGAAAACATTTCAAAAACAAGGGTTAGAAATGTTATGACAAAAAAGGTTATAAGTGTTTCACCTGATACCTCTTTAGCAAAAGCCGCAGAAATCCTTGCAAAGCACGATATATCCAGAGTTCCTGTAATAGAAAACGACAAAGTAGTTGGAATACTTACAAAATCTGATTTAGTAAGATCCTTGGTCGAGATTTAATTCTTTTAATCAAATGAGATAAATTATTTTAAAGCAAAATTGAAAGTATGCCCCGGTAGCTCAGTTGGTAGAGCGCCCGGCTGTTAACCGGAAGGTCGTGGGTTCAAATCCCACCCGGGGCGCTAAATCAATCCATTTATAGGAATTTTTAGTCCAAGTATCTTGAGTGTATCTTTTCTCTCTCTCAATAACTTAAATCTCGGGAACAATTCTTCTATTAACTGTACATTTTCCTTATGGACACATTTCCTCCAATTTATTTTAGTTGGCTTTCCAGAAACTTCGTCATAAATTGCTTCCCTTATCTCACTTCCAGACATTCCTTCTCTTCTAGAATAAGATACCCTCCAAAACAAAACCCCAAAAAACAACAGTTTTGTTAAGTCTCTGGTAAAAAAACAATGTTCTTTGACGGAATTGCCTTTACCTAATTCTAACTTCTTTCTCCAAAA
>CAYWME010000087.1:0-2874 GCA_964459585.1 uncultured archaeon
TATTTCCCTTATTATTCTCATTAAATCAAGAAAAAATTATGTTTTTCGAGTTTAAACCTTTTTCTATGAAAAGCTTTTAAAACTGTTTCTAAATAATTGATAGTATGGCAAAAAAGGTACCACCAGAAGCTATGCAAAGATTGTTCACTAATGTATTTGTATGTAGAGTTTGTAAGACGAAAATGAGAGCAGACCCAGCTAAGGTTCTAGCTGGGAAAGTAAAATGTAGGAAATGTGGCTCTAGAGCGCTCAGGCAAAAAAGAAAGCCTGGTAAATAACATGGCAATCGAATACATAACATCTAGAGAGATAGAAGATTCTAATGGAAATGTGATTGGAAAAGTAAGAGTAATCAAATTGAAAGAGAATCCAAATGCAAGTGTTTCTTATAAGTGTCCCCACTGTGGGTTTGAAGAGAAGAAAGAAGTTGAATGGAAGAAGCCCTTCTCTTTCAAATGTTCGAAATGTAACAAAACCATACGAGTACCAAGTTTGAGAAGATTGATAAAGAAAAAGAAATTAAAATGAATTTCTTCGAAGAATTTGGTAACGACAATTGATTTTAAAATAATTGGAATATTTTTATAATGAACACAATTCAAAAAATCTTATAGAAGCTGGGGTGGCCGAGTGGTCTAAGGCGCGCGCCTGCAGAGCGCGTTTTTCGTGGGTTCGAATCCCACCCCCAGCTTTTGCCACAATCGAAAAACTTTTTATTATGAACGAAAAATTCTATAGTAAGTGATATGATGGGTGACCGAGTTTGCTATTGATAAACTAAGGGAAGTTCTAATTTTTCCTAAGTCCAGATCTGAATTGATTGAAGAACTAAAAATTCCTGAAAGAACTTTGAGTTATTATATTTCTAAATTGAAGAGAATGGGGTTGATAAAAGAGATACCAGTTCTAAGAGACATGAGAAAAAAGAAATTTATGTGGATTAAAAATAAGTTAGTGAAACCATGAAAAAACTGTTCTTATTCAATACACTAACGCGAAAAAAAGAGGAATTTAGACCTTTGGAAGACAAGAAAGTTAAGCTGTATACTTGTGGTCCAACCGTTTATGATTACGCGCATATAGGAAATTTGAGAGCTTATGTTTTCGAAGACATACTAAGAAGGGTTTTAGAATTGAACGGATACGAAGTTTTGCATGTTATGAATATAACAGATGTTGGTCATTTAACAAGTCAGGCTGACGAAGGAGAGGATAAAGTCGAAATGAGTGCCAGAAAACAGAAAAAAACAGCATGGGAAATCGCTGAATTCTACACGAAAGCGTTTTTGGAAGATGTAAAAACGTTGAACATAGAAATACCCCACATAATGCCAAAAGCAACAGACCACATTCCAGAAATGATCGAACTTATCAAAAAACTGGAAGAAAAAGGATATACGTACATAATCGATGATGGTGTTTATTTTGATACTTCAAAATTCAAGGATTATGGTAAACTAACGGGTATGAATTTTGAACAATTGAATAAGTATCTCAAAGCGGGTGCTAGAGTTCCTTTCAATCCGCAGAAAAAACACATAACAGATTTTGCATTGTGGAAGTTTTCACCAAAAAACGTAAAGAGGCAAATGGAATGGGATTCACCATGGGGCAGAGGTTTTCCTGGATGGCATATAGAGTGCTCGGCAATGAGTATGAAGTATCTTGGGAAAACTTTTGATATACATTGTGGTGGTGTAGATCACATTCCAATTCATCATACGAACGAAATTGCGCAAAGCGAGGCAGCCACTGGAAAAAAATTTGTAAATTATTGGTTACACTGTGAATTCCTAATAGTTGAAGGTAAGAAGATGTCTAAATCTTTAGGAAATTTCTACACATTAAGAGACTTGCTTAATAAAGGGTATAGATGGAGAGAGATCAGATTCTTACTTATGTCGGCACATTATAGACAACAATTAAATTTCACTTTCAGAGGATTAGAGGCTGCTAAAAAATCTGTAGAAAGAATTGCTGAATTCATGAGAAGGTTGAAAGAAGTAAAAAGTGAAAATGAATATAGAGAGTTTGAAAGAATTGTTGAAAAAACTAAAGAAGAGTTTTTGAATGCTGTTAACGATGATCTTGATATGCCAAAAGCGATAGCTGTTGTTTTCAATTTCATAACAGAAACTAATAAGCTAATTGAAGAAAACAAATTTGGAAAAGAAAACGCTAAAAAAGCAATAGAATTGATGCTGTGGCTCGATAAAGTTCTAGGATTAAAATTAGATGAATTCTTGGAAGAAGAGGAATTGCCAGAAGAGGCTAAGAAATTAATAGAAGAAAGAGAAAAGGCTAGGAAAGAAGGTAATTTTGAATTGGCAGATAAAATAAGAGAAAAACTTAGAAAAGAATTTGGAATAGCTCTGGAAGATACTAAAGAGGGTGTGAAATGGAAGAAACTTAAAGATTTCTGATAGATTTAAATTATGCTAGCAACACAAGCACTTATTCCGAAGAGAATTCGAAAGCAACTTCTAACTGAGTTAAGCCTAAAACCTAATGAAAACTTAATCATTGTTGGAGATTTACATGGTGATTTAAAAAGTCTTCAAAAAATTTTGAGATTGTATAACGAAAAAACTGACTATTTAATTTTTCTTGGTGATTATGCAGATAGGGGACCAAACGGCTATGAGGTAATTGAAAAAATTTCTGAAATGATTTCCGAAAGAGCAATTGCATTAAAAGGAAACCATGAAGACTATTCTAATGGAAACCCGAATTTCTGGCCACATGACCTAATTTCTCAAGTTATAGAAAGGGGTATTGATTGGAAAAATTATTATAATGAATTCTTATCTAAATTCATTGAAAAACTATATCTAGCTGCAATAGTTCCTGGGTATATATTGTTCGTTCATGGTG
>CAYWME010000088.1:0-2670 GCA_964459585.1 uncultured archaeon
GAAATGAATGTAAAAGAGCTAAAATCACAAGGAAAATTCATCGTTGGGTCTGCTTTTTTCATTATCATTCTAGAAACGTTTTTCGGCTCTTTGATCGTCCATTATTTTTTTGGATACTCTTGGCAGATATCTGCTCTTGTAGCGCTTTCTTTCGCTACAGTTGGAGAAGCCATTTTGATTCCAATTCTGGACGAATTCAAGATAACAAACACAAAGCTTGGGCAAACGATCATAGGAATAGGGACTCTTGACGATTTGTTTGAAATTTTTACATTAGTTTGGGTTGTCGTACTGGTCGGTTCTTCGGTATATTCCTCTGTGAACATAGGATTAATTCTCTCTTCTCTTTTAATTCTTTTCTCAATGACAATGCTTTTCACGAAACTGAAAAAAGAAGGTGAGAAATTCAGATTCATGAAAATAGAAAACTTGTTTCTTTTGATACTATTCCTTTTCTTTTTGTTCATCGGAATTGGTAGCTACGCAGAAAATGTGGCGATTGCTTCTCTCTTGGCAGGAATAGCTGTTAGATCTTTCGTACCAAGAGAAAGACTTAAATTAGTAGAAAGTGAAATAAGAACAATCTGTTATGGGTTTTTTGCTCCCATTTTCTTCGTTTTAATAGGTTTGAGCATTAATTTTAGTTATTTAGTTTATTACCCAATGTATACAATGTTGATTGTTCTTGTATCTTCTCTGTCGAAAATCTTCGGAAGCATTATTTTTGGGAGAAAAATTTTCAATGTTAAACAATCTTTGTTGTTGGGAATTGGGTTGTCTACGAGGTTTAGCACTAGCATAATCATAACAAAAATATTATTAGATAATAACGTAATCGATGTTGGATTGTTTTCTGTTTTGGTTGCATCTAGCATTATATTCACTTTTGCCATTCCAATTCTTTTCTCAAACTTAGTTTCTTTATGGATGTCGAAGAAAAGGTAACTTTTTTAGATTGGATAAACAATTATGATGTATGAGACCAAGTAAAGACGAATATTATTTGGAAATTGCAAAAGCTGTCGCTTTAAGGTCTCCTTGTTTGAGAAGAAAGTACGGCTCGATTATTGTCAAAGACGATGTCATTGTTTCTACGGGGTACAACGGACCGGCAAGAGGAAGCACAAATTGTATGGAAATGGGTTGTATAAAAGACGAGCTAAATTTGCCCCATTATTCTGGTTATGACTATTGCCCTGCTGTTCATAGCGAGGAAAACGCTGTAATTAATGCAGCAAGAAACGGATCTAGTGTTTTGGGTGGTATTTTGTATATCTATGGAGTTGATGTAAAAACAAATAAGCCAGTTCCTGGCATACCTTGCCCTAGGTGTAAAAGAGTTTTGATCAACGCCGGTATTAAACAAGTTATCACGATAGATGAAAACGAGAAAATCGTCAAGCACAATATCCAGGATTGGATTGAGGAAGATAAGAAAAACTACGAAGAAAACTTTAAGAAGTTTGTTCAAAAGACTTAAGTTTTTCTTCAATTTCTTTTTTTAATTCGCTTAAAGACATTCCAAAATATCTTTCTATGAATTTGGTTGGTTTGACGATTTTCGTTCTTCCAGCTTTTTCAGTTTTGATTAAACCTTTTTCCTCTAAGCTTTTGATGTATCCATACGCTTTATTTCCTTGATATCTCACTATAACAGATTGTTTTACAGGACCTTCTGCTATTACTATACCGAGAGTTCTTATCATACCCTGGCTGAGCTCTTTTAATGGTGAAACCTTAGAAACTATGTCTCTGTATTCTGTTTTGATTCTGAATTCGTAACCAGAATCGAGTTCAATCAATTCTATCCCACCGTCTCTTTCATTATAAATTTTCTTAAGTTCTTCGATGATTTTTTTGATCTCCTCTTTTTCTATTCCAGAAAGTTGCGAAAGTCTATCTAAGCTTATAGGCTTTTCTGATACAAAAATTAAAGCTTCTATGAGTCCTAATTTACTCATTTTACTCTACCTTTTTTATCCATATGTCATCAAACAGCTTCTCTTGTTCTGTTATCACTTTTTTGTTTTGTTCCAGATGCAACAACGGTAAAAATTTTTCTATTATTCTATGCCTTTTCCACTCTTTCACAATCTCTTTGAAATTTATTTTTTCTTTTTTACCTTTTTTAACTATGTTTTCTATTTCATTTAAGATTTTCTCCATTCTCTGGGTAATGTCTTCTTCAGGCAATTCTATCCTAGCTACTCTTTTGATTCTCTCTTTTTTAGCTTCCTTCTTTTTCTTTACTTCAAGAGCTTTTTTGAGTGCATTAACTAACTCTTCCAAAGTTATTGGTCTTTTTGGAACTCTTCTGACAGGATGGGATAGCTGAATCAGATTCGGATCTATTCCCAAACTTTCTAAATCTTTTATTCCAGCTTTAGCCTTTTCTCTCTTTTTTTCTTCAAAGATAAGAAGTTGTTTAGCTTTTAACTTCAAGAGAATTGCAGCAACAAAAACTATCTTAGCAGGAATTCTGAAGTCTAATTTTTCACATTTTTTCAAAAACTTTATGAAGCCGTCACAGAGTTTAACCAAATCGATATCCCAGGGGTTTATGTTTTCTATGCTAACAATATAGTAAAGGATTTCCTCCCAGCTGCCTTTTTCGATTATTGTTTTGAGTAAGTTTTCTTCTTTTGTCATCTTTTGGGCAACTCCACGCCA
>CAYWME010000089.1:0-2656 GCA_964459585.1 uncultured archaeon
TACTATTCTTTTCAAATGTTCTTTAGAAGGCAGAGAATCCTCATGAACATTGTAGATCTTTATTGGTATCTTCTTTTTGATTTCTATTCCATTAGAAGAGAAAAGTTTTTTTACAGCAGATGACCAGGCTCCTATAGTCTTCGGTGCTAGATCAAGAGATGCGAGTTTCAAAACAAAATTCCTATACGTCTCATCTGCATCTATCTCATTTTTCTTAATTTTCTCTAATAGATCATCTAAATCATTTATTTCCATTATTTCCATGAATTTTTTAACTCCCTTAAGGTATGTTAACTCCGTATTTTTACTTCTTGTTAATAGCCTAGTTTCAGCTATTAAATTTTTCACACAGTTAAACTGTTCAAGTTTTCTCATATTAAAAAAAATGATTTGAAAATATTTATCTCAAACTATTATAAAAAACTATTAAAAAACACCATCCAACTATTTTGTATGAAAGATATAAAGCCGGAAGAACTTCCCTCGAAAGGCAATTTGATTGAATGGTATAACACACTCTTACGGATTGCTTGGATTATAGACAGAAGGTATCCGATAAAAGGAACATTTGTTTGGATGCCTTATGGAATCGAAATAATGTTGAGAATCAAAAATTATTGGGATGAACTATTCAAGAACCATGGCATAAAAGAAACATACTTCCCACTTTTTGTTCCAGAAGAGTTTGCTAAAAAAAATGAGAAATGGTACAGTGGATTCAAAGATGAGGTTTTTTTTGCAGTCCCTTCTAGAAACCCAGACGAAAAATATGTGATAAGACCAACAGGAGAGCCAGCTATGTACCCAATGTTTGCTCTATGGGTCAAGGAGGGCCATTTACCTATAAGGATATATCAGACGGTTTCGTCATTTCGAAATGAAGGAAAAACAACCCATAGCATGGTTAGAGACAGAGAAATTACATTTTGGTACGAAATTCATACAGCGCACAAAACAAGGGAAGAGGCCGAAGAAGAGTTTAATCTACATATAGAGCTGAATAAGAAGATATGGAAGTTTTTAGCAATTCCGCCTATAATTGTAAACAAGCCAGTTTATGAAGTGTTCCCAGGAGCGGTTGGAGCTGTTGAATTTTATACAATTTTACCAAACGGAAGGCTTTTGGAAAACGGCTCCGTAAACAATCTCGGACAAGCTTATTCGAAAATATTTGATGTATATTATGTGGATGAAAAAGGCAATAAGCATTATGTCTGGCAGATTTGTACTGGCAACGGAGCAAGATTCTTGGTAGCAGCAATAATGCTTCATGGCGACGAAAGGGGGTTGGTTTTGCCACCAAAAATAGCTCCAATAGAAGTAGTTATCATACCTATCTACACGAAAGAAAACAAAGAGTTAGTCATAAAAGAGGCTAGAAGAACTTTCGAAAAGCTAAAAGGCCAATTTAGAGTAGAACTAGACGAAAGAGAAGAAATCACTCCTGGTGAAAAATTCTACCAGTGGGATATCAAAGGAGTGCCCATAAGGATAGAAATTGGTAAAGACGAAGTTAAAAGTAAGAAGATAACTATTTTTAGAAGGGATAAAAAGACAAAAGAAAGCGTAGATGAAAAACAACTGGAAAAAACAATAGAAGAGATGCTAAATGACATACAAACCAACCTTGAAAAAAAAGTGAGAGATTTCTATAATTCTAAGATCAAAACATTTAGTGACCTAAAAGAAGCATCAAAATGGATAAAAGAAGGGGGCATAGCAAAGGTCAATTGGTGTGAGAGTTTGGAGTGCTACGAAAAATTCAGTGAAATTGAACCTAGTGTTGAGGCTATCGGGACCTTAATTGATGAGACCAAAGAAGGTAAATGTATAGTTTGTGGTAAAAAAACAGATAAAGTAACTCTAGTAGGGAAGACATACTGAATTTTGAAGAATTTTGAAAAAAGGACGGGAAAAAAATTTAAAGGACCAAGACTAATGATAAATAGGCCTATTGTTTTTGGGCCTCTCCCATATGGGAGTTTTTTTAATTTTTTAGGTTTTCTGGCATAAACTTTGAGATAAATGAAAATTTGGGTATTTTGACGATGACATCTATTTCTCCCACATAAATTCCGGGTATAGTTTCATTGGATGCACTCGACTTTATCTCTACATTTATCGTTTCATTAGGTTTTAAGACAAAATTGTTCTCTGAGAATGTAACAATCTTGGATATATTTCCGTATGCTTTTAATTCTACATACACGTTATCGTCTCTTGGGTTTGAGATAATTACAAATCTTTTGATACCTGCCATGTCTTTTCCGAGTGGTATTTCTCCAAAATTAAGATTCCAACTCTCAGTAGTTATACCAAACGTGAGGTTATTCGAGGAAGCATAGATTGTGGCGCTACTTGGATATCTTGTTATTTCGTACCTAAACCACACATTTTCTTTAATTTCTACAGTTTCGTTTGTCACAAATTCTTGCGGGGGAGGCGGTGGTAAGGACCCGGCAAGCATTAAAATCAAAATAGGCAGAAAAATGAGAATTAATTTTTTTCTGCTTTTCCGACTTTTCTTCGCCATAATCAATTATTACTGGGCTTTCATATTATAATTAATTAGTTATAAACCAGTATTTTTTATGAAAGTATGTGCTTCTACAAAACAGGAGATGTATTAAGTGTAAATAAAAACAAAGTTATAGTA
>CAYWME010000090.1:0-2505 GCA_964459585.1 uncultured archaeon
AGATATATCCAATAACCATGCTAAGAGGTGTTAGGAGGAAAGTGATAGAAAGACTTTGTGAATATGGATATGTGACTATAAAGCAGATTGTTGAATCCGATTTAAACAAAATATCAAAAAAAACAGGTTTGAGTTTAAGAGAGCTGAGAGAAATTTCTAAAAGAGCAGAATTATTGCTTGAGTAAAGAATCTGGGAATTTCTGTTTGATTGCCTAACACATTGGAAAAATATATTTAGGATTAAAAAATGTATAAAACTTATGGAGCCTCGTTTAAGATTTTTTACAAAGAATAATGAACTTTTTGTAAAAGTGAATAGTATTGAAGTAAGTTTAAAAAAAATATGCAAAACTTATGGTACTCCATTAGATGTAGAATTTTTATTTTTAATAGAAAAAAGAATTGAGTATTTGTTTAATGTGTTTACAAAGTTGAAGAGAAAGTTAAATGTAAATTCAACTCTTATTTACTTTTATCCTATAAAAGTCAATCCAAGAAGAGAGATAATTTCAACTATTCTAGATTCAGGATTTAACATTGGAATAGAAGTTGGAAATGAGTTTGAACTTTCTATTATAAAAAAATGGTTTAAACACAAAAAATTTCCAATTGTATGCCATGGGATTAAATCAAATAAATATTTAAATTTAATTTCAGGTATTGGTGAGAGAGCGATTACAGTTATTGAAGATCTAAACGAATTTCAAAAAGCCAATAAAAAAAGACTAAAAAATATTGGTATAAGACTCAATACATCTTCTATAGACAGATTTGGTTTTGATAATTTTTCAATCAAAAAATTCTTAAAAATGCTGAATGGATATAACAAAAATATCGCTCTGATTCATTTTCATATGGGATCACAAATTAAAAATCTCTTACCCAAACTAAAAAGGAATACTTTAGCGTCCTTAAAGCTAATAGAGAAATTAATTGAGAGTGGGCATATAGGAAAAAGTTTAGTAGTTAATTTGGGAGGTGGTATAGACGTTGGTGATACCACGAATTGTACAATTAGAGATTATTTCAAAACAATGCTTTTATCAATTAAAAATTTCTTAAAAAGATATAAAGATTTGGAAATAAGAGTTGGAATTGAGAGTGGTCAATGGTTAGTGGCCCCATCACAGATAACACTTTTTAGAGTAGAGTCTGTTAGAATTTTAAACGAAAAAATAAAGTATATAATCGATGGAAGTTTTATTGCCGATTTGCCAGATACGTGGGGCTTAGGCAAAAAATGGGAGATACTACCAGTCAATTTGTTGGATAGAAAAAAAGATAGAGTGTATTTAGAAGGGAAGACATGTGATAATGATGATTTTTATTATAGATACCTTAGGCTTCCATTGATAAATAACAATGACGATTTCTATATTTGTGTTAAAAACACGGGTGCTTATCAAGAAACCCTTGGAAACAATCATTGCATGTTACTAGATGCAAATAAGCTTGTAATATACAAAAATGGTAAAATGAAGCTTGTGAGAAAAAGATCACTTGAAGAAATAGAAAGGCGATTTGGGTATCTATAAAGTGAAAAATAATTACCCTAAAATCCCTTTGAATAAGGAAACAATTTTTTCCACTAAGTTTGAAATTACAAAAACCCTAATTTTAGCTGGTTGTAAAATTATGGCATGACTGTATATTGTTGGAATTATTTGAAGTTCATATTCTCCAGGAATAATATTTGTTGGAGTTCTACATTCAAATTTAATGTAGAAATAACCATCTTCGGCCTTTATCATATAAGATTTCTCTTTATAAATCCCATCAAATAAATTACTAGATGTCCACTGACTTATTCCAACTATTTCTGAAACGTTTTTATTGTTAAATTCACACTCGCTCCATATTCTTTCTGACCCAGTTTTTTTGTAGATAAATTTCATCAAAAGTGATACGTCACTATATTTGGATTGACTATGATGGAATCTAGAATCGTTGAAATATACTTCTATGCTTATTTTCTCGCCAGGAAGTATAGAAGTCTTAGGTAAAATTACCTCTGTTCTACAGTCGCTTGGGCAATTTTCTTGCTCTTCATTAATTTCACACTTTAAGTTACCGCAAGAAGTATACGAGATCGTGCCATCTGACTCACAGATATAAGATACATCTCTGATTACTGCGACAACATCGTCCGTAGTGTGCTGTTCTCCGCCTTCCGGATACCCCAAAGAATAACAACTTTCATCGCCACAGCACTCGGCCCACGTTTCATAAGAAGAACCTTGGTTAGCATGGTTGTAACATAAGAAATCATGCCCATTTATGTTTATTATATTTCCTTCATTTTCTATTGTTGCACTTCCAACTCCACCACTTTTTCCTAGTACACCATCAGATAATGCATTACATTCGTGCCACAAGTTACCATCAAAAAGGAAGTCTGTTCCATTTGAAGTTGGAGATTCTACATTAACTATTCTCCCAACCAAATTACTGCTGTAATTTGTTAAGTTATACCATTTATCGTCAAAATTAGGGTCTGATTGAACC